>CAJQGZ010000060.1 GCA_905478065.1 uncultured bacterium
CCTACATTATAACAAGGAACTACAATATCAATTTTAGTTACTTGATCCATAAAAAGTTTTCGTAATGAGTGTATAGCGACTTAGCAACACTCTTGATGCCATGGTATTTTGCAACCCACTTTTTCCCTTCCTTTTTTTTATGTAACAACATTTCTTTATTTTGAGCTAAATGGATTATTTTTTGTTTAAGATTGCCCTTATCGATAGCAATGAAAGGATGGTCTGGGATGAATTTTCTATATTCTTCAACTAACTCTGTCATACACACCAGCCCCATTGAAAGAGACTCAACCGAGCTCATGCCATAACCCCAGCCGCCACGATTATGAATTTGATCGATATAAATATCACATTCTTTTTTCATTTTAACTACTTCGTCTTGAGGCTTCCCTTCAATAAGTAAAAATTCAATTATATTTTCTTGCTCTAACTCACGACATATTTTAATAATGTCTTCACTTCCTTTATAATATCTATTTGTAGGACTATGGCATACTCTAACCTGGTTCGAAACCTTTTTTATTAAATTATAATTTTCAGTTTCATATGGCAAAAATAAATATTCAATATTTGGATGCTTATAAAGTAAATCAACTTCACTAGTTAAGTTTAAATTACTAATTTGATCCAATCCTCTTATTACTCCTCGAGTGCGCATGTCCTGGCCATGATATGTGCAAACAATAGGCTTTTTACGCTTTGAAAGTTCTTTAGCGAACCGGCAATCCCTATAAAGATCTAAGCCCCATTCAAAATGATAAATATCATAATCATAAAGATTGTATTTTTTTATTGCAGCTTCAATATAAAATGCCCAAATCCAATCTCTGATTTTAAAAAATGTTTTTTCAATCATAGAATTTTCTTTCCATATAGGCGGGAACCCTTCTCGATCTTTATAGTCTCCTAAATCCCCTCTATAAATTTGGTAATATTTATGCCTCAGTTTTAAATATTTTGAGTTTGTAGATATTAATGGAAGGTTTAAACAAATCCCCGGGTCTGGTTGATTAGGGCTTCTATACATAGTAATAATATCACATTCATTACCATTTAGCTCGTGAGCTTTTTTCCAAAGACTCATTGTACCAACCGTATTTTCAGGGGATATGTATAATATTTTTATGACAATAACCTTTTATAAAGATTAATTAATTCAGAGCTATTATTATCCCAATTGTAGTCAGATTTAACTTTCAATTGATTTTTCAATATATTTTTATTAGATACTTTTTTAATTGCACTAATTATTGAATTTCCCAAACTACCAATATCCCCAGGAATGAAAAAGTTAGCACCTGTAACATCATACCTCCTCATTGGAGAAAGATTTGGACAAACTATTTGACATCCAGCTGCCATAAATTCAAATAATTTTGTTGGAGTAGCGTATCTTGTAAGAGGGTTGTCATTGAATGGTATTACTCCAATTTTATGGCCCTCAAGAATTTCCCAAATATCACTATGTAAAACATGGTCTTTTAAACTTATATTTTTTATCAATCCTAAGCGTTCTATTTCATCAATAACTTTATTTTTATAACTCGGTGTCCTAAAACTTCCAATCAATAATAAAGAAGCATCTGGAACTTCTTTAATTACAAAAAGCATAGCATTAATGAGCTCAATAATTCCTCTTTCTGGACCCATGCTCCCATGGTAAATAATTGAATTATTTTTTTTAGTTTTAATATTCAAACTATTTATAAAAGACTTTAATGGAAAGTTCTCCAACAAAACTGATTCAAAACCCATATTTTTATAATTAGAATTAGTTATGGCGGGACTCGCAACAATTATCTCATCAACATAGCGAAGAAATAACTTTTCTTTAAAAATCCAAAATTTTATTTTTAAATACTTTATATACTTATTCCATCTTGAAAAAGTATTGATCATAATAGGATAGTCTTCATGGACATCATAAATAATTTTTGCGCCAAATGACTTTTTAGCAAAAATTGCTAATGAAAATAATTCAGGTTCATGAATATGAATCACTTTTGAAGGCGCTTCCAACAGTTTTTGCTTAACAGCAGTAATATACGATTTTATGCTATACTTTGAATTATTATAGTTTATATGATTTATATATTTATCAGATAAAGAGATGTTTACATTAGATAGTGTGTAGTAGTCTATTTTGATTTTTATTTTAGACAATGTTTTTATCTCTTTATAAAAAATCCTTTCATCATCGGGAAAATGAGAACATGATATTACAGCTATCAACTTAATAGACTCTTAATTGTTGACCTCTCATGATTATTTAATACGAGATAATACCATCCTAACAGGTACGAAACAGTAATTGCTAAGCGCAATAATAAAGTATTAATAGGAAGAAAGGTAAGTAGTATAAAAAAAACTGGATAACAAAGTGCAAGCCAATTATATCTAACAAAATATATTTTGTATAGTTTTACATATATTGATAAGGACATTAATAAAAAAGCTACTACAGTTGCACATGCAGAGCCAACAATGCCATATTGAGGGATTAAAAGAATATTTAAGAAAATGTTTGTAATAGCCCCAATTGCTCTAAAAACTGGTACCCACCTCGTTATCTTTTTTGAATAAATTCCAGGCAATTGAATTATGTAAGTCCCGAAAAAAAAGTACCCTAATAAAACTATTGGAATAATTTTTTCTGCACCCCAATAATTGCGTCCTATCAAATGATACGTACCAATATTAAAACGAACAATTTCTGAGGACCATAAAGAAACCAAAACGACAACAAACCCTAAAAACCCTAAAAACAAAGAGGCTATTGATGAAAAATCTACTTTAGCACCTTTTTCTTTTATTCGTTTTAAAAAATATGGGGTCCAGCCCATATTAAACCCCATAACGATAATTAATCCAAATATTCCAAGTTTATACCCAGCTGAAAACAAACCTACGGCATAAGTCCCCTCAAACCATTCAAGCATATATCGATTAGATAATTCCATAATCATAGTAAAAATACCCGCAGGAAGAAATGGAAGCGCAAAGCTCAAAATATTTTTTACTACTTCTGACCGTATTTGGAGTAGTTTTATTTTTTTGATCACAACTGGCATTGAAGAAATAAAAATAAAACCAGAAGCCATTAAGTTTGAAATTAAAACGCCCTCTATACCCATGCCCCATTTGATAACAAATAAAATATTGAAACCCATCGTCAGAATAACATTACCAAGACTAAAAAAGATATACAGAAAGGGCTTGTTTTCAGCTCTTAATAATAGAACATGATGATTCCATAAATTATCCAAGAAAAGAATGCCTGATAAAATTATAATCCATTCTGGTTTTACCACGCCTAAAATAATTTCAGATACATGATTTCTTATTAAAAACAATAATCCTGAAAAAACGGCAGAACTAAATAATTGAAGTAAATAAATAGTCGAAATATGCGTTATTTTTTCATTGTCGCTCAATTGCACTGAATATTTCATTAATGCAGTATCCATACCATATCGATATATCATTAAAGCGATACCAATAAAAGCATAAGCGAGAGAAATGACACCGTACTCTTCAGGAGTAAATACGTGAGTGTAAATAGGTAAAAGAAAAAATGTCACTAACCTGGCCAGCACATGCCCAGTACCATAGATTAACGATTCTTTACCTAGATTTTTTATTGACATTTATTTAAAATAATTTTTGAAAACTATCTCTAAATACGCCGCTAGCTCCGAAGTTTTCTTTAAATCTCCCTAAACCCATATTTGCTACACCACTAACCGTAAAAGTACCAAAATCATATACTTTTATTTTTTGTTTAGTAGCCCATTTAAAGACATTGAAAAACAAAAGATTTAGAGGCCTTAGTTCCTGGTACTCATTTTTATGACTTATGTAAAAAGCTAATGCAACACCTTCCTTAACGATGAAATTTAAAACACCTGCAATCATCTGATTTTTATAAAAAGCCCCAAAAATATTGATTGAGTCTGGGAAAATTTTCATTAATAATTTTAGTTCATCAATCGTATGTGTTGGAGAAACGCCATGCCTAATTTTTAAATTTTTCTCAAGCATCAAAAAAAACTCATCAACCTGATCAGTTATTTTTATTTCAACCCCCAAATTTTGTGATTTTCTTACCGCTCTTGAGTGTGATGATTTGAATTTTTTTAATATCGCCTTCTCATTTTTCTCAATGAAAAGAGTACTTGTTACTTCCCTATTTAAATAATTAAACCCGCTTGATAATAATGCATACTCTATATAGTTTGATAACCTTTTAGAATAAAATGCTGGTGGGATTTTCAACTGAATCCCATCAAAACCTTCATTCTTTGTGTAATCAATAAGCTTTTCTACAATCTCAAATGAATCTTTAATTGAAAAATCCTCTCTTGTTACAAAAGAAGCGAATGATGTCCCTGGATGAGAAACAAATAATTTCTTATTGTTTTTTAATACCGCTGCAGCTGGGATAACAGATAGAAGGCTATTGTTCTTGTAAAATTCTAAACTAAAATCTTTAAACCTATCTTTAGGATGATAGTTTAGAAAATCTCTTAAATGAAAAATTGTTCCATTATTTGCTCTTAGAACAAAAGTGTCCCAAGTGGCATAATTACTTTTTAATAATTTTTTAACTTTAATCATGAATCATTTTAACAGAATAGCAGATTAAAAGTTCCTGCTCTGAATTGCAAGTTTATATTGGTTGTTTCTCAAAGTTAGTCAAATTTAATTTAAAAGAACAAAAACCATGGATTAATTTATGAAATCAAATATAAAAAGTATCAATGCTATAGAAATATTAGACTCTAGAGGTAATCCGACTGTAGAAGTAGACGTTTTTTTAGAAAACGGGATTTCTGGTAGAGCTGCTGTCCCTTCTGGCGCATCAACAGGCAAATTCGAAGCAGTCGAATTGAGAGATGGAGATAAAAATAGATATAATGGAAAAGGCGTGTTAAAAGCAGTCCATAATGTAAATGACAAAATTAATAAAGTATTAATAGGACTAGACGTTAATGATCAATTGAAAATTGATAAAACTATGATCGAACTTGATGGTACTGAAAATAAATCTGTTTTAGGCGCAAACGCAATTCTTGGCGTTTCACTTGCTTCAGCTAGAGCAGCATCAAAGGTAAAAAATATTCCTCTATACAAGCACCTTGCCATAAATGATAATTTTAAAATGCCTGTTCCTATGATGAATATTTTAAATGGTGGGAGTCATGCAAATAACACAGTAGATATTCAAGAATTTATGATATTCCCCTTTGGTGCTAGAACGTTTTCAGACGCTCTTCGTATTGGAGCAGAAATTTTTCACAGCCTAAAATCAGAGCTCCATAAAAAAGGGTTCAATACTGCAGTTGGGGACGAAGGAGGTTTTGCACCAAACCTTAAATCAAATGAGGAAGCGATAGATATAATATTAAACTCAATTGAAAAAGCAGGATACAAACCTGGGGAAGAAGTTTTTATTGCCTTAGATGTAGCCGCAAGCGAATTGTTTCAAGATGGAAAATACAATTTGGAATCAGAAAATAAAGCATTCTCATCTGATGAAATGGTTGAATATCTAGCTTCTTTAGTTAAAAAATATCCGATAATATCAATTGAAGACGGCTTAGATGAGAACGATTGGGAAGGATGGACAAAGCTCAATAAACGACTCGGCAAAAACATACAAATTGTAGGAGATGACTTAACTGTAACAAATATAGTGAGGTTACAGAAAGCGATTGATAAAAAATCAATGAATTCAATATTAATCAAGTTAAATCAAATTGGGACTGTCTCAGAGACAATCCAAGCTGTGAATCTTGCTAGGCAAGTCGGTTATGGAGCTGTTATTTCACATAGGTCTGGCGAAACAGAAGATACCTTCATAGCTGATTTTTCAGTTGCAATGGGAATGGGCCAAATAAAAACTGGATCTATATCTAGAAGTGATAGAGTCGCTAAATATAATCAGTTACTAAGAATTGAAGAAGAATTAAAGGGATCATCCTCTTTCCCCTCAATGGAATGCCTTGGTAAAAGTGAATGAGGAGAAACTTTTCAAAAAGAAATACTAAAAAATCACAATCTAGATTTATAACTATATTTCAAAAACAATTTTTTCAAGGATTAGTATTTTTAATAGGTCTTAGTTTGGTAATTGTATTTGTTTTCGGTGACCATGGATTACTAAAACTTTATAAAATAAAAAATGAGCGGAAGTTGATCCAGATCAAAATCGCAAACCTGCGAGCAGAAAGAGAAAAATTAAAGAATGAAAAAAATAAAATAGAAAACGATTTAAACTATATCGAAAAAATTGCCAGGGAAAAATATAAAATGGTAAAACCAGGAGAAAAAATATTCAAGGTTATTGATAATTAAAAACTTTGCTTGAATAATACAGTATCTGCAGTTAATGCCATATTTGACTTACAAACGATACTTACCTCTTGTGGTGGAGAATCAAAATTATAAACTAATTCTACCCCAACTTTTTCTTCGTTCTCTATTCCATATTTTACCGTATTTCTCCCTTTGTAAGGGTCAATTTGACCAAGCTTATTATCTTCGTTTTTTACAGAAATCAAAGTAAACGCTGCAAAATCAAATGGCCAGAATTGCTTGTTTGTCACATTTAGATCAATAAATACTCTATTATCTTTTTTACTTGCTCTGACAATCTCATATTTAACAGTACTATCTGCCATATCAACATTAGGCAAGCACGTTATAAGAACGGTATCAACCGAGAAGCAAAAAGAATTTTCATCTTGAACTTTTAATAATGCAATAAAATTCTTAGGCTTTGTAATTTCTGAAGGGTATTCGAAAACAGGTTCTCTTTTTATTCTCTCAATTTTACTAAAAGATACATCGCCAGATACTATGCTCCAGAAATATATTATTTCGCTATCATCATCAACCGACCTTGAGCCATCGAGCCTAACAAACTTATCAAATGGTGCTATAAAATCATCTCCGGCATTTGCTAAGGGGGGGGTATCGCTTATTATGGTTACATTTATTGTATCATAGGCTTTAAGCCCTTTACTGTCAGACACGGTCAGTAGAATCTTTTGATATAAATCTTTTTTAGAGTTTTTGAATTTATATATCCCTTTTTTACCATTAAGGATAGTACTACTGTCACTTAGTAAGGTCCATTTATAACTAGCTATATCATTATCCGCATCGTAAGACTTACTTCCATCTAATAACAAACTAGAATTACAGCCATTGCTTATTGTTGTATCATTTCCAGCATAAGCAATAGGGAAATCAGGTTGTGGTAATACATTAATATTAAAACTGAAATCAGTAGAGTCTTCGCCATCTGAAATGTTTAAGTTTAAAATCAACTCTCCAAAATAGTCTTTATCTGGAATTATACTTAACTCATTGTCATTAATCTCTATATTTGCATTTTCAGTTTTTCTTACTCTATATCTAAACGGGTCTAATTCAACATCCCTTGTATTCAAAACAATAGTTAATATTTCATCTTCTAGCATTGATTGAGGAGCGAAGGCAGATAAACCAGGCAGGGGATTAATAAGCGTGAAACTAGTATCCACACTACTTTTCCCATCTGAGGTTGTGAGATTGATTGCAGTAGCTCCACGATAGTTTTTCTTAGGCTTTACCACTATTTTATTATTTTCTACATCAAAGTCGACATTATCACCCCCAGTGACCGAATAAGTCAATTTATCACCATCAATATCTGACCCAGACATTAGAAGATCAACATAATTTCTGTTTTCCATAGTTTTAGATAAAATAGATTCTAAAACTGGTGCATCGTTTATCGGTTCAACATTTAATATAAAACTAGATTCATCGGTAGACTTACCATCAGAAACAGCAAGATTAATATTTATAGGACCATAGTAATTTTTTTCAGGTGTAATGGTTAAGTTATTTTTGATGATTTTAGCAGTTGCTCCATTATCAGCGGAAGCCCCGTATGTTAATTCATCTCCTTCAACATCTTGCGCAGATAACTCAAGGCTAAATATCTCATCTTCTTTTATTGTTTTATTATCTGTGGTGGACAAAGAAGGCTTATCGTTTACAGACTGAACATTCAATATAAAACTCATATCTAAATTAAGATTAACTAATATTGTCCCATGATAATCTTTTTCTGGAGTAATAATTAGGTAATCACCATCTTGTTTTATTTCAGCATTTCCATCAACAGAAGCAGAATAATTAATACCCGACCCCGCAATTGGGACTTTTAAAATGAAACTATTATCCTCTTTTACATTTTGGTAAGCACCGTGTAAAAGCTCAACAACCCATTTTGGCTCTGGCCCATCACCAAAAATCCAGTCTTGAGTTTGATTATTAGTTGTGACGATACTCTGTATTTGAGCCTGAATATTAAAATGAGAACAAAGACAAAAAAGCAAAAAGCACGTTATGCTCTTTTTAAAGATTTTTAATACTCTCATTTTTCGACCTGATAAATGCATCAAAATATATTTCAACTCTTCTGTTTTGAGCCCTCGCTTCTTCTATTTCAGCTCTATTTTTAATATTACGTAAACTGATTTTGGGACGAAATTCACCATAACCAAGTGCAGAAAAATAGTGCTGATCCATTTCTGCAAGTTCACTCAACCTTTGGACTAAGTTCAAAGCTCTAGCAGAACTTAATTCCCAATTATTTCTAAATTTAGAGTTCATAGGTATTGGTTTATCGTCTGTATGCCCCTCTGCTCTTATTTCTATATTTAATGTGTCTTGCCCTGCACTTATTCTGCTTAGAAGTGGCTTCCAACGTTTTTGTTTATATATATTCATTAATGTAGATGTCCGAATCAGTCCACCAATTTGAACTAATATTGGATCTGCTTCTGGATTTAAATCTGCAGACAAAGATTTAAATAATTTAGACCCAGTAAGAGTAATTTTTATACCTTTAGTAACTCTCTCGATTTCTACTAAATTATTTTGTTGAAGTGTTCTTAATTCTCTCTCAGTTTCATCTAGAATAATATTCACTAATCGATCAACATGAGCTTCAGCATCATTTAAGATTACAAGTAATAATACAAAAAAGGTTAGCAATAAGGTTGTTAGATCCGCAAATGTTAACGCCCAGGCTGTAGTTTTAGCTCTTGCTAACTCTTGTGATATTTTCTGGTTTTGCAATATTATTCTTTTTTGGTTTCAAGAGTTTTTCTTTCAGACATAGCAACAAAAGTCATCAATTTTTCTTTAATTAAAACTGGATGCTCTCTCCCATGAATACTTATAATGCCTTCTAAAACTATATTTTTTAACATTATTTCATTTTCAGATCTCCGTTTTAATTTCCCCCCTAAAGGTAAAAAAACCATATTCGCTAAAAACACGCCATAAAAAGTGGTAATCAAGGCTGTACCCATCCCGACTAAAAGAGATTGAAATTGATCTGCAACATTAAAATCAACAGATGATGTTTCTCCAGACATTTGAAATTTATTCATCATAATAATTAACCCTAATACAGTACCAAGCATTCCAAAGGCCGGAGCGTAAGCCGCCATGTATAATATAATTTCCTGTGCACTAACATGGCGAGTTGATATATTATTTAAATCCATTGTAAGAAAAGTTCTTAATCTATTAGTGTCTCTTTCATTAATAGCTAACTCAACACCGTTTCTTAAAAAAACACTATCTATATCATTTAAGTCGCTTTCTAAGGATAATAGACCATCTTTTCGCGCTTTTTCAGCAAGAACTACAATTTTATCAATTGTAGATGAAAAATCGAATTTTTCAGACAAAATAACATTTTTAAAAACATTACCCATATTAATGACAGCTTTAATCGGATAATTAACTAAAGTAGCAGATATAACACCACCAAGAACAATAAAAACAGCTTGAGGTTGATAGAACCAAGATAGCTGCTCAAATCGCCATCCACCATCTGTCGTTAAAATCATCTCACCGCGATCAACTTCTGGCCAAATCATTGTAACAAAAATACATACTATCCCTGCTATCAACCCTATAATTGTACCAAAATCAAATTGTGATTTCATTTCTTATCTCGTTTGTTTAAGTCTAAAACCTTAGTCTCTTTGTCCGCTTTTTGACAAGCTCTTACTAGCCTCATATAATTTACTTTGCTCTTCATTTGATAGTCCACTAAAACCAACCTCTTTTATTTTTTCTAAAATCATATCAATATCTCTATTTATACTTTTTTTCTTTAAAGCTCTATCTTCTTTCCTCTGCACTTGAAATTCAACAGTCTTTTTTCTCATTGCAAATATAATATCTGCAAGTTGCCATTTCTTTTTAAGAAGTATATACCCAATGAACATTCCTGAGATATGAGTTACATGACTAATCCCATCGGCTCTGCCTAATAATCCAAAAAAAGCAATAGAGCCCATAATAACAACCAGCCAAATTGAGCGGATAGGAATCAAACCCCAAATGTAAAGCATCCTATTTGGAAATGATATACCATAGGCTAATAGGATACCATAAACAGCTCCGCTAGCACCAATAACTGGATTATCAGAATTTATTTGAAATAAATATGTAATTAACCCCGAACCAATGCCAGTTAAAAAATAATACTTTAAAAATTTACTTTTACCCCAGGCCTGTTCTAATTCTCTTCCAAAAACCCATAACCCTAACATATTTAATAATATGTGAGATATCCCGATGCTAGAATAATATGGTGCATGGAAAAACATATATGTAAATGGTTGCCAAAGCATTAGCTCAGAAATAAAAACGTTTGGGACTAGTCCAAATAATCTAAAAAAAATATCTTCTTTACCCGCTAAGGACTGAAGCACATAAATAACAAAATTAATGGAAATTAATATTTTTATCGCTTCTGTAAATATTTGAGGCTTATAAGCAGCCTCCCCCGGATTAAACTGTAATCTATATTTCATAAATTCATTTGAATATAATATAATAAAACAGAGATAATCTGTATAAAAATATTAGACTATCCATTGTAAAAAATATCTTTAATTACTCTAAAAGATTTCAATCTTTCAAAACCATCAAAATAATAACATAATTTTTGATATAAAAATTTTGAAATGTTTTTTTTGTCTGTTTTTGAAATGTTTTCAAAATCAATATCAAACACATTACCCTCAATTAACTTTGATAACACCTTAAAACTATTGTCTGTTTTTTCTAAAGAAACCAAATCTTCTACATTTAAGTTTTTATCTTCCATATCAATCAAAAAACCCATCTCTGAAAGCAGCTTACTTTCGTAATGCCAAAAACAAATATTTTCATCAAGGCTACCTGTTTCAAAATGCTGAAGTGTTTCAACTAATATCTTAAACAATATTGGGTATGGGTCATTCTTTTCTAACGTAAAGTCAGATATTTCAAGAATAGATTGCGAAAGAGTCATTTTTTTTAGAGATAACGGAATTTTTGTCCATATTTTTTCAAAAGAAACCTTCGAAACAATCTGCAATTCCCTTTTTTCATTTTCATTGAAAATAATATTAATATAACTAAGTGGTTGAAAATATGGAGCAATTAAATTCTTTTTTGATTTTGCCCCTTTAATAATAAATGAAACCTTACCTTTGTCCTTAGTAAAACATCTTGAAATAAGGCTTGTTTCGCCGTAAGAAAATGTTTTTAATACAATCGCCGGGGAACTGACAATCATTTAGACCCAACAGGATCAATAGGCCTTAGCATAGATGACTTCGTGTTTTGCTGTTTTACCTGAATAAACGCATTTTAACCCCTTAGGATTTTCATTAAAAGGAATACACCTGATTGTTGCTTTTGTTTCTTCTTTAATTTTTAATTCAGTTTCTGAATCACCATCCCATCCGCATCTAACGAATCCACCGTTATTTATTATATTTTTAAATTCATCATACGTTTTGATATCATGTGTGTTTTCATTTCTGAATTCTTTTGCTTGATTAAACAAATTGTTTTGTATTTCTTCCAGAGTCGTTTTTATTTTTATGCCTAATTCATTTTTAGATATAGAAAATTTTTCTCCATTATCTCTACGTGCCATAACTAATTTTTTTGACTCAACATCTCTCGGGCCAATCTCAATTCGAACCGGGACTCCTTTTAATTCCCATTCATTAAATTTAAATCCTGGAGAAGAGTCGCTCCAATCAATAAAATATCGGACCCCTATGGATTTCAACTCTTCTTCTATTGGGTTGATATATGTTTTTATCTCATCTTTTTGATCTTCGCTTCTAAAAATAGGAATCAATACTGTTTGGATTGGTGCAATTTTAGGAGGAATTCTTAAACCATTTTTATCTCCATGAGCTAAAATTACGCCCCCTATAAGACGAGTACTAATACCCCAACTAGTTGCCCAGACAAACTCTTCACTATTACTATCTGTTTGAAACTTAACGTCAAAAGCTTTAGCAAAATTTTGCCCTAGGTTATGAGATGTACCTGCTTGCAATGCTCTTTTATCTAGCATCATAGCTTCAATACAGTAAGTTTTATCTGCCCCCGCAAATTTTTCAGCATCAGTTTTTAAACCAGTAAAAACAGGGATTGCTAAATATTCTTCTGCTAATTTTTTATATAATTCTAAGATATCTAAAGTTTCTTTCTGCGCCTCTTCTTTTGTTTGGTGTGCGGTGTGTCCCTCTTGCCACAAAAACTCAGTTGTCCTTAAAAAGAGCCTGGTTCTCATTTCCCACCTTACAACATTGGCCCACTGGTTTATTAATATCGGTAAATCTCGATAAGATTGTATCCATTTTTTATACATTGACCAAATAACTGTTTCTGAGGTTGGCCTTATAATTACTTCTTCCTCTAAACGAGAATCTGGATCAACAATTATTTTTCCTTTTTCAGACTTAAGTCTAGTATGCGTTACTATTGCACACTCTTTAGCAAACCCTTCAATATGTTCGGCTTCTTTTGCAAGGAATGATTTTGGAATTAAAAGTGGAAAGTAGGCATTGGTATGACCTGTTTTCTTAATCATGTCATCAAAAATATCTTTTACATTCTCCCATAATTGAAATCCATATGGCTTAATAACCATTGTACCTTTTACTGGACCATAATCTGCGAGGTCAGCTTTTGTGACTACTTCTGTATACCAACTAGATATATCAGAATCAATATTTGGAAGTTTTTTACTCATTATATTATTGTGATTCTATTTATTGAAACAAAATTACCGGCTTATGATGATATGGCCAAGAGCTTTGCCAGATTTTTTCTTTTTCTTTTGAACGTAACTTGAATAAAATTCTATGTATGCTCAGTGCCAATAGATTAAAACAAATTCAATCTTTAAAAACAAAAAAAGGGAGATTAAAAGAGAACTTATTTTTAATTGAAGGAAAGAGGGCACTTAAAGAGTATTTACAAAATAGCGAATTATTAGAACAAGTAATAATTACTGATTCTGAGGCTAGCCTGAACACAGATTTACTTAAACTTTGTAATGAAAAAAAGATCGACCTTACTGTTATTCAACCCAAATTATTAAAAACAATATCTGATACTAAAACGCCATCAGGATTAATTGGTATCTGTAAAATAGATATAAATATTAAAGAAGATTTCAATTCAGATAGGTGGCTTTACTTATATAAAATTAAAGACCCTGGGAATCTTGGAACAATTCTCAGAACCGCTGCCTGGTTCAATATTAAAAATATTGGTTTATCAGCAGGGTGCGTAGACCCTTTTAATACAAAAGTTGTAAGATCAGCAATGGGAGCTCATGCCTATATAAAAATACATCAACATTTAAATTTTGACGACTTTATTAAAAATAATTATCAGCTTTTTGGGGCAGATCAAAATGGTGAAGATTGTATTGAAAAATCTGATTATGATAAAAAAATAGTACTTTGCCTTGGTGGAGAATCGGTAGGGTTTAATGAATCATTAAAAGAAAAATTTAAAAAAATCGTTTCAATAAAAAGAGTTGGATACGGAGAATCATTAAACGTTGCAATAGCTGGATCAATATTAATGAAAGACATATCAAAAAAATAAAAAAGGGGCATTCATAAAAGAAGCCCCTTTACTAGTGCTGGTTAATTTTTATATGATTAAATAACTAATTTAACATAGCCTACTCTCGTCGACAAAACAACCTGAATTTTATTTTTTTTAATAAAATTCATCTTTTTTTTATAAAACCCCATTAACGTAAATTCGGTTAAAATCAATTACCTGGAGCTAATTTATCATGAACAATATAGTAGGAGTTGGCGGCGTTGTCGGCGTTGTCATAATATCCGTTATTTCAGCATTTTTTGTTGGTGGAATCATCATGGGGCTTTTTGCGTCTTCCCCCGATCAAGTTAATAAAGTATATCTTTATATATCATTTTTTTTTGGACAGGGGATAATAATATTGCCCCCAATTTATTATTTAAACATAAAGAAAAAACCTATTCTAAATGCCTTCCGGATAAATAGCATATCAATTAATACCTTAAAATATTCTGTAGTTTTTAGTCTAGGTGTTTTAATTATTTTTGATACGTTAGATCGGATTATTCATAGGCTCGTAACAACTCCAGATTATATAATTGATTTAGGACAAGTTATGCAACCTGACTCCACAGCTGGATATATTTTCTTGTTTCTTGCTGTTGTAATTATGGCTCCAATAGGAGAAGAAATAGTTTTTCGTGGGTTTTTACAGAAATTTCTTGAACAACATTGGAAGGATATTACTAGAGCCGTGCTGGTTACTAGCCTATTATTTGCAATGATTCACTTTAACCCTTTTTGGACTATTCAAATATATATGTTAGGCATCATTCTTGGTTTCTTATCTTGGAAAACGCAATCTATAATACCCAGCATTATTTTACACAGTATGAATAATGGAGCCGCTTTTGTGCTTACTATTTTTGAAGAATCTGATCTTGGTATATATCTATATAATGAAAATGTATCACCTTTTTTTATATGTTTGGGTGCATATTTTATCTATAAGGGACTTGAAGAAATTAATTTAATTAAGGTTTAGTATGAGAAAAGAAATGTTTAACCATGAAATAAATATTCTAAGAGATACTTATCGACGATTGTTAAGAAGAAAGGCAAAAACTAACCTTATAAAACTAAATGGAAAAACTCACCCTGCAGATCTAGCGGTGGTCTTTAGACACTTTTCAGAGGAGGAACAAATTGAAATATTTTCTTTAATGAAAGAAAATGTACACACTTCAGAGTTTTTAACAGAGCTAGACGATGCATTAGTGAATGATTTATTAGAAGATGAAAGCTTTGAACGGATTGCTTCAATCATTGAAAAAGCACCTACAAATGATCAAAGTGGAATATTAAATGTATTAGATGATGATAAAGCCCAATCTGTCATAGAGTTACTTAATGTGGAAGAGCAAGAAGGCATAGCTGAAATAATGGGTTATCCTGATGACAGTGCTGGCTCATTGATGAATACTGAGGTGTTTACACTACATGAAAGTATTACTGCTGGTGACGCTATAAAGACCTTACAAGATCAAGAAAATGCAGAAATGGTATTCTATCTATACATTACAGATAATGATGATAGGCTGGTTGGGGTTATTTCTTTACGAGCCTTAACTACAACCCCCTCTTCTACAAATCTAAAAGATATAATGATAAAAAATGTTCATTCAATAAGACCTGAAACTGATCAGGAGGATGTAGCTAGAATTGTAGCACAATATAATTTTTTGGCAGTTCCAGTATTAGACTCTGATTCAAAATTACTAGGCATTGTTACAGTTGATGATGTGGTAGACGTAATTAGAGAAGAGGCAACAGAGGATTTTTTACAAATGGCTGGTGCAGGTAAAGATAGAGAAATCCTTCTTAAATCAAGCTGGGAGAATGCAAAAGCAAGACTCCCTTGGTTATTCGCTAGTTGGGTTGGTGGGGTAATCGCCGCTTCACTAATTGGGATTTTTGAAAACATGTTAGAAAACATTATAGCCCTTGCTGCGTTTATTCCTGTTATTTTAGGTATGGGTGGAAATATAGCCACACAATCTTCTACCATCATAGTGAGAGGAATGGCTACTGGTAGAGTTAATGAAGGTGGAGAAATAAAGTTGATTTTAAAAGAAGTTCAAGTCGGTGTTATGCTTGGAATACTTTACGGCGTATTACTTGGAGTTTTTGCAAGGTATACATTTCCTGGAGCACCTGACAACCTTGGGTATGTAGTAGGACTGAGCATATGTGTGTCGATGATTGTAGCTGCAACAGTCGGCACTGTAATTCCATTAATACTAAGAAAACTTGATATAGACCCTGCTGTCGCTACAGGGCCTTTTGTTACAACTAGTATAGATATCTTAGGTGTTCTTTTCTATTTTATGATTGCAGGATTTTTTCTATCAATATAGTATGGATTTATTTCTATTAGTTGGGTCTAGCCCATATTTTTGTTTTATTGTCATCATTATTTCCGGATTACTTTTTAGAATAAAACAACCGACTGATATCAGCTCAAATTTGCCATTTGTTTCAGTAGTAATTGCAGCACGGAATGAAGAAGCAAACATTTCAA
The DNA here is from genome assembly GCA_905478065.1 of uncultured bacterium. Taxonomy (GTDB): domain Bacteria; phylum Fidelibacterota; class Marinisomatia; order Marinisomatales; family UBA1611; genus TMED80. Next base: position 16,514 of record CAJQGZ010000060.1, read on the forward strand.
ATTTATTAGAGGACCTATTAAAGCAAAATATAAATAAAAACAATTTTGAAGTAATAGTTTCAAATGATAGGTCTGAAGACGATACAAAAAATATAATTGATAGCTATGCTAAGAAAAACTCTTTTATAAAAGCAATTCACATTAGTAAAAAATATGATATGGCCACAAAAAAATATGCTTTAGAAAAAGCAATAGATGAATCGAGTGGAGAAATTATTTTAGCTACAGACGCGGACTGTAGAGTACCTAAAACTTGGGTTGCTTCAATGGCAAAACTTGTAATTAAAGAAGACAAAGTAATTATTGGATATTCAAAAATAAAAAGTGAAAACAACCTGATTAATGAAATACAAAAAATAGACTTCTTAGGTATAATGGCTGCGAACGGTGGCTTATTAACAAATGGTATCGTCTGTTCTGGTTCTGGGCAAAACCTTGGATATAAAAAAGAAGATTTTTATAAAATAGGAGGGTTTAAGCCAGTCAAAAATAAAGAATCAGGTGATGATATGTACATTGTGCAGTCTATTTCTAAAATAAAAGGCGCTGCGTTTAACTACGATAAGAACAGCTTTGTATCAACTTTGCCAAAACAAACACTATCGGGTTATATTAATCAGAGAATACGCTGGTCATCGAATTCAAGGTTTACAATATTTACGAGTCCATTATTTTTCTGCTTCTTAGCTTCAGCTTTTTTAGCAAACTTAAATATCTTAATAGCTATGATACTTTTTTTAGATATTTCAATAATATTGTTCCTTATAAAGTTTTTTCTTGAAGCACTTGTTCTTTATATCGGAGGAAAAACTTTTCTAACTAGGATATCAGCAAAGTCTTATTTTATTTGGAACCTAACACAACCTTTTTACATTCCCATCGTTGCTCTTGGAGGATTAATTGGAAAATTTAAATGGAAACAGTAGCTTAGATAATGAGTACTTTAAAAATCATATCTAAATTAAAATGGAAAATCTTTTTATGGTCCATTCTTTTTATATGCTTATACCTTGCCCTTTTTTATGGAAATCAATTCGGTATAAACCAAAGAATAATTATTCTTTTTACATTAGTATTAGGAACTTTTACCCAAATATTTTCGGGCATAACATCATTAATTGCAATTATTCCATTTGTTGGCCCATTCATATTAAAAGTTATATCTATTCCTATTTTTTACTTTTTAAATGCAATGGGTTGGCTAGTCTCTGCGGTAGCAATTAAAAAAGGTTATGTGGATGAACTATCAAAAAGTAGAACTGTGACATTAGCTCTATTGGTTGGTATTATCATTGGATATATATTAGGTAATATAATCCCACTAGATAAATGACAATTTTAATTTTACATGGACCTAACCTAAACTTGCTCGGGTTGAAGGCCTCTAAGCTCAAAAAAAGACTGACTTTAGATAAAGTTAATCGTGCAATACGTAAACACGTTAGAGATAAAGGCATTACACTAAAAATCATACAAACACATAAAGAATACTTAGCAATTAATTTTATACAACGGAATAAAAACTCAGCAGATGGCTTAGTCATAATACCCACTTCTTGGGCTAAATATAATCAAACAATCTTCGAAACAATTAATATAACAGAGCTAGAAACAGCTGCTGTTTATTTTGATGAATCATACAGCCTTGGCACTAATCAAGAAGATTCAATTCTCGTTTCGAATAAAATTAAACCTTTTTCAGGTGAACCTTTAAAAGCAATAGTATCAGCGATAGATCATTTAGCTAATAAAAAATGATTATGCGTTTAATCTTTTTACTTTGTATTCATATATTATTTGGTCAAAACTTTGAAAATCCGAATTCATCCCCAATTCATATCCTGAGTAAAATAACAAAAAAAGATGAAGTTATTGCTCCTTCAAATTCATTCAACCAAGAATGGGTAAAAGATTTGAAATTATTACTCCCGTGCAAAAATGTTAACCTTCCAAAAAAATCTAGTAGGCTACCCAATGCTCCTCGCAGCTACAGAAACGGAACTCATAGAGGGATTGATTTTTTTGCAAATTGGGGCACAGATATAAGAGCAGTTGCACCAGGTTTGGTGGTTAGAGCAGACCATAATTATAAAGAATACCCTGCAGATTTCAGAGTTAAAATGCTACGCTCATCTGGGACAGTCGGCCATACGCCATCAGATATTTTCAATAGCGTACTCTTGGGGAGAGCAGTGTTTTTAGACCACGGTTTTGATCTTATTCCTGGATTTAGAACAATTTCAATTTATGCACATATGTCAAATATTGATAAAAATATAATAGGTGGAGCAAAAGTTGAAGCTGGACAGTTTATTGGTAAAACTGGTAATTCCGGTACGAAACCATCTACACTCGGAACTAGACGGGATGCTCATTTGCATTGGGAAATGATTCTGCAAAAAGACTCTGAAGAAATATATCTTGGGAAAGATTTACCGTATGAAGAGTTATATAGTATGCTCAAAGGCATATTTAGTGCTAATTAAGCTCCATTAAAGGATTCAGCATTCTACCTATCATATAGTCAATATCAGTCTGATCGATTTGACTGTCATTATTAAAATCTATTTTTTGTAAATACTCATCCAAGATAAATATTTCTAGCATCATTAATAAATCATAGATATTTATTTGATTATCAATATAGATATCGCCCATTATATTATTTAAATAATCAATGCCATATTTTTTTGCTCTTGCTGTATATCCAGGATGAGTATCACTTAACTCTAAATCGTATTCCCATACTTTATTTCCTAAACTATCAATTTCAAAAATATTCTTTTCCTGTGTAGATGTTACTATTGTATTACCATTCAATAGTCTGTATGCCCCAGATTGAAAATGTGAAAAAAAAGTATTATCACC
>CAJQGZ010000061.1 GCA_905478065.1 uncultured bacterium
CTTGGTCTCCTTGAGGTCGAACGACGACTCTACATACAGGGCCATTACCTGGCTCAAGAGCAGCTGCACCCGCTAGAGGTCCAAAGCCTGCAATTGAAATTTTTCCATTATCATCTAATAATGAAAAGGTCCATGAAGGTTGTCCATTTGTTCCAGTCGTTCTTTCAGCTGGCAAAACACTCTCTCCAACAAGGACATCTGGGAAATCTTCAATTTCAAAAAATAAACCACCCAATAAACTTTCATTATTAACGGAGATATCTATTGTATCGGCTATGCCAGTCAAAGAGCCACCATCACTAATGTAACACTCTATCCATTCAACCGGGGTTGCTGATACAGTACTTGTCGGTACAGATTCAGAACCATCAGGATATATAGCTGTCACATAATAATAGTAGGCAGTATTATTTACGACATCTTCGTCTGTATAAGAAGTCACACTGGCTTCTAGCTCAACAATTTCTTCAAAATCAGACGTCTCACTTAGTGATTTGTAAACTTTATAGGCATCAATAGCTACAGGACGTTGGTTATTAAGATTAACTGGGTTGTCTAAATCAATTCTATCTGCAAAAGGAATTCCGCCTCCGTACTTGTTCATGACATCCTCTTTAGGAGCGCTGACTACCCACTCACCCAGATCTGTTAAATTATAATGTACTAATCTCTCAGGAATTACTCGAGTTTCAAAAGAAATTGAAATATCATCAACCGCCCATCCAGACGCCCAAGCTGCATTATCATTTGAATGAAATAAAATATACAAATTATCGCCAGTAATAAAAGGCGTTAAATCTACTGTCTCATTAATCCACTCTGTTCCAGCAACTAACGGATACACCTCTGTAAAATCTACTCCATTATCACTTACACCAATAGAAGCAGTTTGACCATAGGCCCCATCAAAATATGAATCAAAGTTTAGTATGACACTTGCAGCTCCGCTAACGTTTAGCATTGGAGTAACCATATAATCCAGCGCTCCGTCATCGTTTGCCTGGTCATCATTAGAACACATATAGTTTGTGTGTGCAGGAACTGTCCACCATTCACTCGTGCAATCTGTAGTTAAATACCACCCTTGCGCAGAACTAGTTGTAAGTGTCCAATCGTCTGGAATCCCATCTTCAAAATCTTCAGTTATGTTATCTGGTATAGGGCCTGATGGCGGGTTCCATGACAATGCAACATAGGCATCTTGACCATCAATAGCTTGCAAGTTAGAAGGCTCTTCGATATACCCGGGGTAAACTGCTACAGTACCAGAGTCAGCCGCTGCTATCCAATAACTACCACCAACACCATCTGTAACCAGGATGTTTTCCATAAAAACAGAAACAGAATCAGCATAGGCATTATTTACAATTTCAAAAGTTGCTGAAAGTACCGGACCTGTACCTGGTGCTAGGTTAACATTATCAGAGCTAAAAAGAATAATTCGTGAAGTGTCACCATCATTAATATTATTAAAATCAGCAGAAAATTCTGCAGTCCTAGCTGTTGTAGCAACTGAGACTAAACTTAAATAGTTTGGGCTATCTTTAACATCGAATTGAACTCCTCCGACTGCGCCTGTATTACTAATACTAAAGTCAATAGAAACGGTTTCACCAACATCCCCAGTAGAAGTTGATCCGCTTAAGTATACTACATCACCAATTGTAAGATTTCCAGATGACGATTGAGAAGTAAGAACTCCACCCTCTCCATCACTTACAATTAAATTGTTTAATTTAATTTCAAGAACAGCAGACAACACGTCTGTGCCTCCAAAATGGAGATTTAGAACTCTAGCATCTGTACCAGGGTTTAGGCCACTTGGATCACTCCCATTATAAAATACTACTCTTGAACTACCATCACTTAACGCATTGTAAGCAGCAGAAAAACTAGAAGCATTACCCACGGATGAAACACCTGTTAAACTCACCATGTTAGGACTTACTGATACATCAAATTGAACTCCACCGACATTATTGTTCGGGTTTGAGATTAAAATAGGCACAATGATTTCATCCGTGTAACCAGCAAACGAAGTGTCTACTATTGTAAGCTCAACATCCTGCGCCCCAATAAAGGAGAAGACAAGCGCAAGAGACAAAAACGCATTATTTAAATATTTAAACATTAAAACTACCTCCAAAATGAAATTTTTGATTGCACATAAAATACAATTCTATCAGCAAAGGTTATAATCTAAGACTCTGTACCGAAAAATAATAAGTATTAAATGGTAAAACTTGCCACTAATTAATTAAGATAAAGCATTCTCTATATCTTCAATTAAATCATCGATATGCTCAATTCCTACAGCAAGTCTTAACAACTCTGGAACTAAGTCCATCTCAGCTTTAACATCCGCTGGGACATCAGCATGAGTCATAAAATACGGAACAGACATAAGACTCTCTACCCCACCCAGACTTTCTGCTAGTGAAAATAGATTTATTTTCTTGATAAAGGCTTCCATCTCAATCTTAGAATGAAAAACGATAGAAACCATGCTGCCGAATATGATATCTCCATGAGGCGTAATTTGCTGCTTTTTGGATATACTATTTTGGGGGTGAGATTCCAAGCCTGGATAAATTGTTTTAGCAATTTTTGAATTGGAATCAAAATACTTTGCAATCACCATAGCATTATCTGACGCTTTTTGAACTCGCATCCCTAATGTTTTAACAGACCTTAAAAGGAGCCAAGCATCAAAAGGACTTGGAATAGCTCCTCCCGATTTTTGGATGAAATGTAATTTATCTGCCAACTCTTTATCTTTGGCCACCAAAACGCCACCAAGCACATCGCTATGCCCACCAATGAATTTTGTTGTACTGTGCATAACACAATCTGCACCATGCTCAATTGGACGTTGCCCAAAAGGACTCATAAAGGTATTATCAACAGCAAATTTTATATTACCCTCTTTACATATTTTTGAAACCGCAGCAATATCAGTTACTTCAAGCATAGGATTTGTAGGCGTTTCAATAAAAACCCACTTGGTTTCTGGCTTGATTGCTTTTTTAATATTTTGCACATCCGTTGTATCAACAAAATCAAATTTCAAACCATGGTTACTCAATACTTGAGTGGTCATTCGATAGGTACCACCATAAACATTTCTAGAAATTATTATATGGTCACCTTGCTTTAGATGTTGTAATAGTGCCGTGGTTGCAGCCATACCACTTGAGAATGCAATTGCATCATAGCCACCCTCTAAAGAAGCTATATTTTTCTCTAGCCTTTCACGAGTTGGATTAGTGCCTCTTGAATAATCAAAGCCTTTATTTTTCCCGATTCCATCTTGAACATAAGTAGAGGTTAGGTGAATTGGTGGGGAAATAGACCCGGTTGAAGGATCGGGCTTATTGCCTACATGAATGGCATTGGTTTCAAATTTATTTTCTTTTGACATAATTTACACCTCAGTATAACCTTGATTTAAATATTGCTGTAATTTTTTATATTTAATTTGAATCTTTTCTCCACTAGGAGATTGAACATTTATTTTCTCATTTCTTCCAATTTTTTTATCAACAGTAACTGGAGTCGTTGGTTTTTTTTGACTCGCACTTCTTGACGGTTGCCCAACAAACCCCATTCCCGTGGTGTCTTGGTGTTCTGTTTTAATATTTCTTACACTATTTGACGATAATGATGGCGCTTGATCCATCCCCTGTAATTGAGTACGGAAAATTCTTTGAGCCGTAACAGCATTCATGTCTTTCATCATCTCTTGAAACATTCCAAAACCCTCAGATTTATACTCTAATAAAGGGTTTTTTTGTCCATAGGCTCTAAGATTTATACCTTCTCGTAATTGATCCATAGCATATAAATGGTCCTTCCATTTTTCATCTATCGTCCTTAAAATAACAAATCTTTCAAAACCCCTGATTACTTCTGGAGAAACTAACGACTCTCTCACTTTGTAGACAGACTCTGCTTCGCTAGTGACCCAATCAATGAGTTCATCCGAACTAATATCTTCTTTGCCTAGTTCTGAAACTAATTTTTGATGACTAACATCAACTAATAAATGAGTAGCAAAATTATTGCGTATTAAATCCCAATCCCAATCAGCCATAGAATCAATTCCCGCATGGGACTCAATCTCGTCAATGATATAGTCTTCAATAACCTGCATGACTGTCTCTCTCATATTCTTTCCAGAAAGAGCCTGACTTCTCAAGTCATAAACGACTTGCCTCTGTTGATTCATTACATCATCATATTCGAGCAAATGTTTTCTTACGCCAAAATTTCTTACTTCAACTTTTTTCTGAGCATTTCCGATAGCTCGAGTAATCATCCCAGCCGTAATTACCTCACCTTCTTCAATCCCCATTCTATCCATGATGCTCGCTACTTTATCTGAACCAAATAATCGCATCAAATCATCTTCAAGAGATAAATAAAACACCGACGAACCTGCATCACCTTGTCTACCTGACCTACCCCTTAATTGCAAATCGATTCTTCGAGAATCATGCCGCTCGGTTCCAAGTATATGTAAGCCACCTGCTTCTTTAACGCCGTCACCGAGTTTAATATCTGTACCTCTCCCTGCCATATTCGTAGCAATAGTCACTGCACTTTTTTGACCAGCTCTAGCTACAACTTCAGCTTCTTTTTCATGCTGTTTGGCATTTAAAACACTGTGCGGAATGTTTTTTCTTTTTAACATCCTGGCTATAAGCTCAGACGTCTCAACAGCTATCGTACCAACAAGTACTGGCTGCCCCCGATGGTGCGCGGCGACTATTTCATCTACAACAGCATTATATTTTTCTCTTTTAGTCTTATAAACTAAATCATCTCTATCGTCTCTTGAGATGTCACGGTGAGTTGGAATGACAACGACCTCTAATCCATATATTGACCCTAACTCTTCGGCCTCAGTCTCCGCGGTACCCGTCATACCAGAGATTTTGTCATAAAGCCTAAAATAGTTTTGAATTGTAATCGTTGCTAATGTTTGCGTTTCCCTCTCAATTTTTACGCTTTCTTTTGCCTCGAGAGCTTGATGCAAGCCATCGGAGTATCTGCGTCCCGCTAATATTCTCCCAGTAAACTCATCTACAATCAACACTTTACCTTCTTGGACAACATATTCAACGTCTTTTTCATACATTGTATAAGCTCTAAGAAGCTGATTAAAATTATGGATTTGCCCGCTCCTTTGAGCATGGAATTGATGAGCCTTCTCTTTTTCTATTTCTTTTGCACTACTGTCCAAATCTTGTTTTTCATCTATTTCTAGAAGGAGTTCTCCTATGTCAGGAATGATAAAAGTCTCAGGGCTATTGGGAGCTAAAACATTTCTTCCTTTTTCAGTAATATCCATAACATGCGATTTTTCATCAACAGAAAAATATAAATCGTCATCTACTTCATGTAATTTTTTATCTCTTATGTATTCCGATTCTACGCTCTGAGATAATTTCAGCGTGCCTGGTTCTTGAAAAATCTTCATAACCTGTGGATGCTTAGGCAGGGCCCGCTTAGCCTGTAATAATTTTAACCCTGCTTTATCTTTATCCGATTCTAATAATTCTTTTACGTCTTTAATTAATTCTGATACTAAAATATTTTGTTTTCTAACAAGGTCTTGGACATCGGGTTTTAACTTAACAAACGTGTCATCAACTGGCGCATCAACAGCCCCTGAAATAATTAAGGGAGTCCTAGCTTCATCGATTAAAACACTATCCACCTCATCTACTACAGCAAAGGCGTAATCTCTTTGACACAACTCATCTGGGTGAAGCGCCATATTGTTTCGAAGATAATCAAAACCAAATTCGTTATTTGTTCCGTACGTTATATCGCAGGCATACATTTCGCGACGCTTAACATTATCCATTGAGTTCAAAATAAACCCGACTGTTAGGCCTAGTCTTCTATAAACCTCGCCCATCCATTCAGCATCTCTTTGCGCTAAATAATCATTTACAGTAATAACATGCACGCCTCTTCCCGTAAGTGCATTTAGATAGATTGGCATTGTAGCAACAAGCGTTTTTCCTTCACCTGTTTTCATTTCAGAAACCTTACCATTATGAAGTACCATTGCACCTAATAGTTGGACATCATATGGTATCATATTCCATTCTTCGTTCTGGCCTGAAACCCTAAAAGTTTGCCCAACCATTCTACGGCAGGTCTCTTTAACCATTGCAAAAGCTTCCACCATAACAGCATCTAAAGCTTTTTGTTCTGCTTCTATTATTTTCTTCTTTAATTCATTGCCCTCAAGATCATTTTCATATTTCACTTTAGCATCTTCTCTCGCCTGATTAACTAAAGTTTTTAGCTCTAATGTCCTATCTACAAGATCTTGATCAGACTTAGATTCAAGCCCGCCATAAAAATCATTGATATTTTGAACAATTGGAAATATTTTTTTTATATACCGGGTGGAACTGGTTCCAAAAATCTTCTTTAAAAACATTTAATTCTCTTTGCTATAATTTTTATAGATCGTATCTAAAATACCGTTGACGAAGCTTGAGCTCTCTTCAGTACTATATTCTTTTGCTATTTCAACCATTTCACTTATGGTCACTTTAGGCGGTACGTCGCTAATGTGATAAATTTCACTTACACCCATTCTGAGGAGTATTTTATCAAGAATGGCTACTCTTCCATATTCCCAGTTTTGGAGACACTCTGTAATTAAATCATCAGCCCATGATTTTTTTTCAACAACACAATGAAATAATTCCTTCATATACTCATCATCTTCCGACTCATTAAATGACTGATCATATAATTCAAGAATATCAGTTGGATAGCCATTATTTATTTCAAGAGCATATAGTGCCTGCATGGTGTACTCCCTTGCTTTACGCCTGGGATGTTTTTCAATGGTTTTTTCAATCATATTCATCCTAATGGGACAACCCACCCAAACGGGTCTTCGATATTTTCATATTGTATATCGATAAGTTTTTCTCTGATTTTTTTTGTCATAGATGCATTATAACTGGTCTCAAATTGAACTTTATTATTTTTATAATTAATGCTCCCAGCTGGTGCAACAACAGCAGCTGTTCCAGTAAAAAAAACCTCATCAGCATTTAATAAATCTTCAACAGTGACATCTTCCTCATAAACTTCTAAATCAAATAATTCACGAGCTACCTTAATAGTTGAATCTCTAGTAATCCCAGGAAGAATAGATCCTTGTAAAGCGGGTGTTTTTAAAACATTCCCCTTAAGAACAAAAACATTTGCCGATCTCGCCTCATCAATAATATTTTCATCTGAAGAATTTAAAAATATAACCTCATCAAATCCTTCTAATGTAATTTCTTTGTAGGGTAGCAATGTGCCCGCATAATTACCAACGGCTTTTGCAAAACCAATGCTTTTTGTTGCAATTCTGTGATATTTATCTGTTAAAATAGTATCTAACATTTTTAAGCCTGATTTAAAATATGAGCCTACAGGGGTAGCATAAACCAGGAAAGTATAATCATCTGAAGCTTTTACGCCTAACATAGGCCCATCTCCATAGGCTAGAGGTCTAATGTAAAGACTCCCTTGCTCTTGAGTTGGTAAAAAATCAGAATTGTCTTTTACAACTTCTTGCACTGCATTTAAAAACAGGCCCTCAGGTAATTGAGGAATACATAGGCGTTCTGAGGATGAAGCAAATCTTGCGGCATTTTCTTCAATTCTAAAACCGGCTACTCTATCTTTTGAAGTTCGATATGCTTTGGTACCTTCAAAAATCCCTTGACCGTAGTTTAATATTGTAGATGCCGGGGACATACTTACATTACCATATGGAATTAATCCTTCGACCTGCCATTTTTTTTCGGCTGTATAAATAGCCTTAAACATACTTTTGGTTTCATGAGCATAAAAACCAAGGTTATCCCAATCTATGTCTTTTTTGTTCATCATAATTTTTCAACTATCATAGCAGATGCTTCTCCGCCACCGATACAGAGCGTTGCCAAACCAAGATTTTTATCATACTTACCTAAAGAATGAACGAGAGTTGTCAATATTCTTGCTCCTGAAGCACCAATTGGATGGCCCAATGCCACTGCACCGCCGTGAATGTTAACTCTAGTTTCATCTAGTTCAAAGTCTTCAATCGCTGACATTGCAACAGCTGAAAAAGCTTCATTTATTTCCCATATATCTATATCATTTTTCGTTAAACCTGATAAGCTTAATATTTTTTTAATAACTTGACTCGGAGCAGTTGTGAACCATTCTGGCTCATGCGCAAAAGAACAATGAGCGACAATTTTCGCCAGGGGTTTTAAGTTGTATTTTTTTACATTTTCTTTAGACATTAAAGTTATCGCAGCCGCACCATCATTTAGCTTTGATGCATTTGCAGCTGTAATAGTGCCGTTTTTATCGAAAACAGGCTTTATTTTAGGTATTTTTTCAAACTTAGCTCTTCCTGGTTCTTCATCTTTCTCTACTAAATCAATCGAAACCAATTCACTTTCAAAAGAACCATTGGAAATCGCATTTTGTGCACGCTCATAAGATCGTACCGCAAAATTATCTTGCTCTTCTCGCGAATAACCTTTTTTTGAAGCTAGCATTTCAGCGCAACTACCCATGTGCATATCGTTGTATGCATCCCATAATCCATCATGAACCATGCTGTCTAACATTTTATTATGACCAATTTTAGTAGGATTCTTTGTCATAAGAAGCGGCGCGTTTGACATGCTCTCCATGCCACCGGCTATGATTGCATTAGCACCATGGGATTTAATGGCACCATCTGCTAGCATTACCGCTTTTAATCCAGAACCACACATTTTATTTATAGTTAAACATTCAATATTTTGATTCAAGCCGGATAATAAAGCGGCTTGTCTGGCTGGAGCTTGGCCTAGTCCAGCAGATAGAACGTTACCCATTATGACTTCGTCATATTTATTTTTTCCAATTTCTTCACTATTCGTCAGCGCTTTTATAACCTCAGCGCCTAGTTTAGGCGCAGAAAATGATGATAATTGCCCACCAAAAGAGCCAATCGGCGTTCTTAGCGCACTTACGATGTAAGATTCATTCTTCATATCTTAATCCCTGTTTTTTTGATCATTCTCATCATAGGCAACTATGATTTTTTTAACTAATGGATGTCTGACAATATCAGATTCATCAAAATATGTAAAACCGATACCTTCAACATCTTGTAAAATGTTTTTAGCTTGAATTAATCCAGAAAGTTTATTTCCAGCTAAATCTATTTGGGTTGTGTCACCATTAATAATTGCTTTAGACCCCATGCCTAATCTTGTAAGAAACATCTTCATTTGCATTGCCGTACTATTCTGAGCTTCATCAAGAATTATAAATGCATTATCAAGAGTCCGACCTCTCATATAAGCCAAAGGAACGATTTCAATATTTTTATTTTCAATCAATGCTCCTAATTTTTTTTTCGGTAACAAGGCATCCAATGCGTCATAAAGAGGAGATAGATAGGGATCTACTTTTTCTTTCAAATCGCCGGGCAAAAAGCCTAGGTTTTCTCCCGCTTCAACTGCGGGGCGGCAAAGAATTATTCTATCAACTTCATTCTCTTCTAATGAAGAGAGTGCAAAAGCCATCGACAGAAATGTTTTACCAGTTCCCGCTGGGCCTATACCAAAAGCTATATCATTTTGAATAACGTTTTCTAAAAAAGAGACTTGACCTTTTGTGCGAGGGCCAATCACTCCCTTCCGACTTTTATAAACAATATTATTTTTATTTATTGTTCCATTTGAGCTTGTACTATTTGTTTTAATAAGCTTAATTAAATTGCTTACATCAGTAGAATGCAGAGCTCCTTTACTGGAAAAGGTTCCACTCATCTCTTTAAAAAGGCTATCAACTTTTTGAATGTCATCATCATTTCCATTAATAGATAAACGACCACCTCTAGCTGAGATAGAGACAGGAATACTTGACTCTATTAGCTTAATGTGCTGATCTCCAATGCCAAGCATATCCGCTAATTCAATTGATTTTAGTTCTATAATTTTTTCCATATCTAGGAATAACATCGTAATTTTGTACATATAAATTTACACATTCCAATGGTCTAATACTCAATAATGAAATTCATCTTTTCCCTTTCTAGACTCCTAATATTAATACTCTGCGTATTTAAGTCATGGCAATGTAGCAGCCAAAAAATAGAATTAGATCATGCTCAGTCCCAAAATATAGATTTTCTTATTGAGCAAGCTAAAATGCTTTGGGAACAAAGATCTGATTCGACTGCTTTGAAAAATGCAAATCACATTCTAGGTCTTGCATATGATGTTGAACAAGACAATCCTGAAATTTTAGAGCTATACAGCAAATCTCTTTTTTTTCAAGGTATGTTCTTAGAAGAAGATAATAAAATAAAAGATAGTCTGTTTTTAAAAGGATCTGAAATTTCAAAAACAGCGGTTTTAAGTAATTTCGCATTCAAACAAAAATTAAACAATATGATTGGTGATTCAAGTTTTAAAATTTTATCTACACTTTCAGAAGCGCCCAAAGAGCTAATTCCTGCAATGTATTGGTGGGCCACAAATAAGTTATGGTACCTAAATAATAAAGCAGCTATTGAACGTATACACCACAGAGAATTACTAGAGGTAATTATGCATAGAATAATTTCGCTTGAACCTGAATATGAGCAAGGGGGGGCATATAGATTTTTTGGGGTCTTTTATAGTCGAATACCTGGTGTAGAGTTAAATCAGTCAAAAATTTATTTTGAAAAAGCGATTACATCATCTGAAAATTATTTTGGTAATAAAGTTCAAAAATCAGAATTTTATTATCAAAAAGCTGAAGACAAATCATCCTTTTTAACACTACTGAAATCAGTAATAAAACTTGATGCGTCTATTTATCCTGAAATAATGGCAGAAAACATGTTTTACCAAGAAAGAGCCAAATTACTGCTCAGGCAGCAAGATACTTTATTTGAATAAACGGGGTAACTAGAAAATGATAAAAACATCAATAATAAAATTATTTACCCTAATTGTTCTGTTAACCTTTTCTTCCCCTTTGTCTGGTCAGTCAGATAACTACTTAAAACGAGCAATATCAGCAATGGAAGTCGGCTTATTTGAAGAATCATTAAAGCAGCTTAATAATGCACTTAAAAATGAACCGAAAAATGCCCAAATTTATAAATTAAAAGCTCTTCTTTACGAAGCCTTATCAGAAGATGAAAATTCAATTCTTGCTTGGAAAGATTGTATTCGTTATTCAAAAGATCAAGAAATAATCAATGAAGCCAATATACATTTAGAATACTTAAATGGGTTTTAACTTGTTCAAAAACAAATTAATATTTTTTGTAATAATATATTTAAATGTAAGTTGCTTTGATGCTCCCGCAATAAATGAAAGCTATAATTTTGACCTAGTAAGTGTTATAAATCTTGATAAAATAGCTGACCATGTAAATAGGCCTGGTTCAGGACAAATAATGGAAGACAACATATCGTTTATGTTCATGAAAAATGGTTTCAACGTATCTCAGCTTAACAATAATAAAACAGTGATTAACCTAAATAACAAAGGTAAAAAGACACTTACATTGTCGTGCACATTAACAGATTATACAGATAGAGAGACCATTCTAATCCCCTATCGACTTGAAGATAAAGGGACGATTGAAACTACAATCACTCAATCGTCGGCTTCCAGCGGCAGTGAAAAAAATGCTATTGCGACAACATCTACCACCACCACTACAGACGGTGGCTCGATCCAAGAAAGCGGAAAAATTGAATATACGCAAGCGAGAGTTGGAGTAATACTAAAAATCAAAGATGAAGACACCGGCCTTTTAGTTTGGACTCATTCTTATTGGTATAGTGGTATAGAACTATCAAGCACAACACAAATATGTGCAAAAAATTCCGTCGGTTTAATAAGTAAACTATTTAATAATTAATTAGTTACTATCTAGCTTAAGCCCTAAATCCTTAAGCTGATTATTATCGACATAACTTGGGCTTTCATCCATTAAAGATGTAGCTGATGTAGTTTTTGGAAATGCAATGACATCGCGAATATTTTCAGTTCCAGCTAACAGCATTACTAACCTATCAAACCCAAATGCAATTCCTCCATGTGGAGGAGCACCATATCGTAGCGCTTCCACCAAAAACCCAAATTTTTCTACAGCCTCTTTTTGAGTTAACCCTAAAAGAGAAAAAACTTTTTCTTGAATTTCTGGAGAATGTATACGAATAGAACCACCAGCAATTTCATGGCCATTCATTGTTAAATCATAACCGCGACTAAGAGCGGTAGCTGGTTCACTATTAAGTTTATCAATGTCAGACTCTCTAGGAGCTGTGAACGGGTGGTGCATGGCCACATAACGGTCGCTTTTTTCATCAAAATCAAACATAGGAAACTCAGTAACCCAAATAGGGTTAAATAAATTTTTATCTGTTAATTTTTCTCTAGAAGCTATCAAAATACGAAGTTTTCCTAGTGTTTTACATACAATATTTTGCTGATCTCCAACGATTAATATTATCTCATCATTTTTAAGGTTTAAACTTTTAACCATATTTTTTTGTAAAACTTCAGAAAAAAACTTTGATATACCGCCACTAAGGCTTCCATCTTGAAATTTCATCCACGCAAGTCCTTTAGCGCCGCTTTTTTTAGCAATATCAGTTAACTCATCTATTACTTTCCGTGAAAACTTAGCTCCCGAATCAATAACGATAGCCTTGACAAATTCAACATTACTAAAAGCTTTAAATTCAGATTTATCAGTAAACGGCTTGATATCAATAAGTTCCATACCATACCTCGTGTCTGGCTTATCCGAACCATATCTCTCCATCGCTTCTTTATACGTAATTCTAGGAAACGTATCGGGCAGATCTATGTTCTTCACTGATTTAAAAATATGTCTAGTTAAGTTTTCCATGTGCGAGAAAATAGTTTCTTCATCCACAAAAGACATTTCAATATCTATTTGAGTGAATTCTGGTTGTCTATCTGCTCTGAGGTCTTCATCTCTAAAACACTTTACAACTTGAAAATATCTATCGTACCCTGATATCATTAAAATTTGTTTATATATTTGTGGGGATTGAGGCAATGCATAAAATTTACCTTTTTGAACGCGACTAGGTACCAGAAAATCTCGAGCACCTTCTGGAGTTGATTTCATTAAAATAGGAGTCTCAATTTCAAGAAAATTATTTTTTGAAAGATATTTCCTTACAGCCTGATATGTTTCGTGTCTAGTAATAATGTTATTTTGAAGTTCATCAAATCGCAACTCGAGATAACGATATTTTAATCTAAGCTGCTCTTCAGAACTATTGCGATCAGTTAGCACAAAGGGCAATGTGGAAGCTTTATTCAACAATAAAAATTTAGATACAGCTATTTCTATTGCGCCCGTTTTCATTTTGGTATTTTCAGCGCCACCATCTCTGATTTTAACTATTCCCTCTACAGAAATAACATCTTCACTGGACAGTTTTTTAATGCTATCGAATTCATTAATAAAAGTAGTTTCATCAAGAACTAGTTGCGTTTTACCATACCTATCTCTTAAATCGATAAAAACAACTTTACCATGCAACCTTGATGTGTTGACCCAGCCATTTAATATGACTTTTTCACCTATGTAAGATTTGTCTAACTCTCCGCAGGTATGTGTTCGTTTATACATTATAAGAATATAAAGTAAAAAGAAAATGCATTAAAAATAAAAAGAGGATTTACAGGTGAATTCAATTAAGATTATTTTTTGGATACTCTCAGCCTATTCACTGCTCTTAATAGTGATGCCTCTAAACGCATATTGTCAATAGGCTCTTTGGTATTTTTTTTTCTCTGGCTTGCTCTTTCCAGAGCGCCAGAAGCTCTTTTAACATCTATCTCGTTAGATCGCTCGACTGATTCTAATAATAATTCAACTTTATTATCCAAAATCTCAACAAAGCCACCACTAGTAGCGTACCATTCAACATCATCTTTAGTCTCAACTTTAATTTCTCCAACATCAAGAGCAATGACACCGTTTCTATGGTTTTTCATCACACCAAAGGACCCATCAATGCCAGGGCACCTTAAATACTTTACATTTTCTTGATTAACAACCCTAATAGGCGTTACAATTTCAACAACAAAAGAGTCCACTATGCAGCTGCCTTTTTGTCCTTTTCAATGGCTTCATCTATCGTCCCAACATAAGCAAAAGAATTTTCAGCTAGATTGTCAACATCTCCATTTATAATAGCTTCAAACCCAGAAATCGTATCTTCTAGACTAACATACCTTCCTTCAAAACCAGTGAACTGCTCTGCAACAAAAAAGGGTTGACTCATAAATTTCTGCATTTTCCTAGCCCTTGAGACTGTTTGTTTATCATCATCTGATAATTCATCCATGCCTAAAATAGCTATAATATCTTGTAAGTCCCGATACTGCTGTAACACAGATTGTACTTTTTGAGACACATCATAATGACGATCTCCAATAATTCTAGGGTCTAAAATCCTTGATGTCGAGGCCAGAGGATCTACAGCAGGATAAATACCAAGTTCAGCAATTTTTCTTTCCAAGACTGAAATAGCATCTAAATGAGCAAAGGCAGTTGCAGGAGCAGGGTCTGTCAAATCATCCGCTGGAACGTAGACCGCCTGCACTGATGTAATAGAACCATTCTTTGTTGAAGTAATTCTTTCTTGCAAATCTCCCATTTCTGTACTCAAAGTTGGTTGATAACCAACAGCTGATGGCATCCTACCCAAAAGAGCCGACACTTCCGATCCAGCCTGAGTAAAACGGAAAATATTATCAACAAATAATAAAACATCTTTTCCTTCATCATCCCTAAAATACTCTGCCATAGCAAGACCACTCAAGGCAACTCTTAACCTAGCTCCTGGTGGCTCGTTCATTTGACCAAAAACCATTGTCGTTTTATCAATTACGCCTGATTCTGTCATTTCATTATATAGATCATTACCTTCACGAGTTCTTTCACCCACACCCGCAAAGACAGAATATCCTCCATGTTCAGTCGCAATATTTCTGATTAATTCTTGAATTAAAACAGTTTTTCCAACACCAGCTCCACCAAATAAGCCTGTTTTCCCACCTTTTGTATATGGCTCCATTAAATCAACAACTTTAATACCCGTGACGAGCATCTCAGTAGATGTTGCGAGCTCGTCATGTTTAGGAGCAGAACGATGAATAGGGTTAAGCTTTTTAGTTTTAACCTCTTTTTTATTATCAATTGTATTACCTAAAACATCAAAAAGCCGACCGAGCGTTTCAGGTCCAACAGGTACTGAAATTGGAGAACCACTATCTGAAACATCTGTTCCACGAACTAAACCATCCGTAGAATCCATTGCAATAGTTCGAACTGAGGAATCACCTAAATGTTGCGCTACCTCCAAAACCAAGGCGCCATCATCGCCTCTATCAACTGAAAGTGCATTATAAATATCTGGTAAATGTCCTTGCTCGAAAACAACATCAACAACTGCTCCCATGACTTGTGATATCTTACCTTTTGCTGCCATAATAATTTCCTTATCTATTAATTACTCTTTTAAAGCTTCAGCACCACTGACTATTTCAAGCATTTCTGTTGTGATAGCCGCTTGCCTTGCCTTATTAAACTCCAATGTTAAACTTTTTATCATATCCCCTGCATTTGTTGTTGCATTCTCCATCGCCATCATTCTGGCTGCTTGCTCACTTGCATATGACTCAAGGAGATACTTCCATATTTGGATATTCAAATGCCTAGGTACTAATGAACTGACTAATACCTCTTTCGATGGTTCATATAATCTGTCTTTTTCTTCAAAACCCTCATCGTGATAAGATAGAGGAAGTAATACTTCTGACTTTATTTCTTGTTGAGCCATATTTACAAAATAATTATAGATAACGTGTATTTCATCAACCTTACCACTTGTGAAATGCTCAATAGCACTTCTACCAATCATCATAGCATTATCGAAATTTAGTTCGCTCCAAAAATCAATATGGCTTTCTATAATATTATAGTCTCTTCTTTTAAAATGATCTCTAGCTTTCTTTCCAATACAGAACAAGTCTACATTTTCTTTTCCGAATTCTGCAATTTCTTTTTCAGCAACTTTTATTATGTTAGAATTAAATCCACCAGCTAGTCCTCTATCAGCCGAAACAATGACATATGCTTTTCGTCTAATTTCCCGGACATTTAATAAATCTAAATCCCCTCTACTAACATCTGGCAAGATATGATTTATCGTCTCTTCCAGAGCATATGTATAAGGCCTAGCCTGCTCCATTTTCTCTTGTGCTTTCCGAACTTTTGCAGCAGCAACCATCTTCATAGCACTGGTAACTTTTTGGATACTTTTGACAGATTTTATTCTGTCCCGGATGTCTTTTAGACTAGCCACTAATTATGATATGAAACTATTTTTAAAATCAATAATAACTTTTTCGAGATCTTTACCTTGCTCGTCATTAAGATCACCAGCGTCACTTATTGCTTTAAGCTGTGCAGCCGCATTTGCATCAAGGTAGTCAAAAAGACTGCTTTCAAAATTAGCTACTTGCTCTATCGCAATATCATCAAGATGTCCTTTTGAAGCAGCAAATATGATAGCTATTTGCCTCTCAACAGTCATAGGCACGTACTGGTTTTGCTTCAGAATTTCGACCATTCTTTCACCTCTTGCCAGTTGCGATAGAGTAGATTTATCTAGATCTGATCCAAATTTAGCAAAAGCTTCTAGTTCTCTAAATTGAGCTAAGTCAAGTCTTAAAGTACCAGCAACCTTCTTCATTGCTTTAATTTGAGCATTACCACCTACACGTGATACAGATAGACCCACATCAATAGCTGGACGAATTCCTGAATTAAATAAATTTGTTTCTAGAAAAATCTGACCATCTGTAATTGAAATAACATTTGTTGGAATATATGCTGAAACATCACCTTCTTGCGTTTCAATTATCGGAAGAGCTGTTAGAGAACCACCGCCGAGATCTTCTGACAATTTAGAGGCCCTCTCTAAAAGGCGGCTATGCAAATAGAAAACATCACCTGGAAAAGCTTCTCTTCCAGGAGGCCTTCTTAAAACCAATGACATCTGTCTATATGCAACCGCTTGTTTAGATAAGTCATCATAAACAATCAGGGCATGTTGTCCTTTATCCCTAAAATATTCTCCCATAGAACAACCGGCATAAGGCGCAATATACTGCATAGGCGCAGGATCAGAAGCATTAGCAGCCACTACAACAGTGTATTCCATTGCACCCTGTGCTTCAAGTTCTGAAACCAAACTAGCAACAGTTGATGCCTTCTGTCCAATCGCTACATAAACACAATAAACTGGTGCATCAGTCGAATGAGAATGTTTTTGATTAATAATAGCATCAATAGCAACAGCAGTTTTACCTGTCTGCCTATCTCCAATGATTAGTTCTCGCTGCCCTCTTCCAATTGGAACCATACTATCGATTGCTTTGATCCCAGTCTGTAATGGTTGATTCACAGGACTTCTTGCCATAACTCCGAGCGCTTTTCGCTCAACAGGTAATGACTCACTCGTGTTAATAGGCCCTTTACCATCAATAGGTTGACCTAGAGGGTTAACTATTCTACCAAGCATTTCTTTACCAACCGGTACTTCAACAACTTTCCCAGTTCTTTTTGCGATATCACCTTCTTTGACTAATCTAGTATCTCCAAATAAAACAAGTCCGACATTGTCCTCTTCAAGGTTCAGTGCCATACCAAAAACGCCATTGGGAAGCTCAACCAATTCTGAACTCATTACGTTTTCTAGGCCTGAAGCCCTTGCTACCCCGTCTCCAACCTCTATAATTTCACCAACTTCAGAGACATCAATATCATTATCATATTTTTCTAATTGCTTTTTGAGCAACTCTGTTATTTGATCTGTTTTAATTTCCATAATTTCCTAACTTATATTTTCATTAAATCTGATTTAATATTTTTCAATTGGCTTTTAATAGATGCGTCTAAAAATGTGTTTTCAATTCTAAATTTAGCGCCACCAATCAAAGACTCATCAACTTCAGTAGTTAATTCTGTTTCTTTTTTTAAGAGATTGCCTATTTTTTTTTCCATGAACTTCAAATCGTCAACGCCGATTCGATCACTAAAAATTGCATGAACAGAAACTATATTTTTGGCATGTTTATACTTTTCTACAAACGATTTTTTGATTTGATTAATAGTTCTATGGGCTAACATGCCATCGACATAAGACACAACGCCCAATACAAGCCCATTAAAAGAAACTCCTAAAGAATCAATTAATATTGCTTGTTTTTCAGTTTGAGAGAACCTTTTTGATTGAACAAAACTTTTTAAGTCATTATTTATTCTTAAAATTCTATCAAACTCAGTAATCGAATCCCTTGCCGAATCAAGACTGCCGTTGGATTTTGCAGATTCGAAAAGAACATCTGCTAACCTTTTTGCGGAAAACTTATGCTTCATAACCTTCCATACTATCTAAGGACTTTTTAATTAATTCAACATTGTCTTCTTTTGATATGTTTTTTTTAATTATTTTTTCTGCAACATGAATAGAGAGGTTCACAACCTCTTCACGGATTTCAGCCATAGCTTTATCTTTTTCAACATTAATTTGTATTTTTGCTTTTTCAAGTTGACCCTCTGCTTCAGACCTTGCTTTCGAGACAATATCCTCTTTCATATTATCAGCAGCTGATTTTGCTTCCCCAACAATAGACTGAGCCTCTGTTCTTGCTTTCATTAAAATTGATTCAGACTCTTGATTTATGTTTTCGAGCTCCTTTCTAGCTTTTTCAGCGGATAGGAGTGATTCTTCAATACTCTTATTCCTCTCATCAAGCATTAAGAGTAAAGGTTTCCAAGCAAATTTGGCTAAAACAGTGAGCAATAAAACAAATGTTAAAACCGTCCAAATAAAAAGACCCGGATCTAATTTGACTAAAGGATTTTGCTCAGATTGTGCTCCATGAGTACCAGTTGACTCATGGAGCGCATTATCCCCTGGAATAGTCCAATATTGATTCATCGTTTACAGAATCAGCATTAAGAATATGAATACTTCAGCAAGAATAGCCACACCCTCTAATAAGAAAAGCGGTAATTGAACTACCCCGCTAATCTTATCAGCAGCTTCAGGCTGCCGAGCAATAGCTTCTGCTGCTGCTGCTGCAAATTTTGATATTCCAAGCGCTGCGCCTATTACAACTATTCCTAATCCAATAGGTACTAATAAAGTTCCATCCATTATATACTTCCTTTTTTTATTTTGTTAATGATGTACATTGATAGCCATGCCAACAAACACAGCCGATAATAAAGTAAAAACATATGCTTGAACAAGCACTACTATAATTTCCAAACCTGATATTGCAGCAGCCATTGGTATAGATACAAATGCTACACCTATTCCGGCCGCGGCTGAAAACATTTCTCCAATTATAGCCATAAGCGATAAAAGAGCTAATATTGCAATATGCCCTCCTGTCATATTTGCTGCAAGTCTCATGGTTAGAGCAAATGGTTTTACAAAGAGCCCCATTAGTTCAATCGGAATCAAAATAATATATACTGGCCAAGCTAAGCCATGAGGGACAAGATTTGCCCAATGCTTGATAAAACCATGTTTTTTGACACCTGCGATTATGATAGAGAAAAAAGTGACTGCCGCAAGGCCAGCTGTTACATTAAAGTTTCCAGTTGCCGTTACACCGCCATGAAGCAAATTATTAATTGTTGAATGCGAATCAGTCTTTAAAAGGAACCTATCTAGTAAACCTATGGTATCAAATATTGGAATCATGCCGATACCGTTTGCAAAAAGAATAAAAAAGAAAAATGTTAAAAAAAGAGGCGTCCATGTCATGACCCAATTAGGACCAACATTTGGCGCAGCAATTGTATCTTTCACAAACTCAACTATATACTCTATTAGAGAAACCCAATTAGACTTCTTTTTACCATTACTAGATAAATATTTTCTTATTGGCAGAATCACTACGATTGAAACTATAAACGCTACAAGCCATAACATTAGAACATGTTTCGTAACTGAAAAATCAATACCAAAAAATGAAGGCAACTGTATTATTGGGTGAGTTATATCTGAATTAGAAACATGATGGATAATATTAGGACCAACCTGTTCTAGGACAGTCTGATTACTATGACTGGAGTTGGCAGCTACCATTTTAATATAAATCCGTAATCGTTAATTATTAGTTTTATAGTTAAAGACTAAATAAATACTACATTTAAGGTCGCAAAGGTAAGCATAAAAGCTGTGGGTTTAAAATAAATATCATTGATTATTTAAATACTTTTTTAAATAATGTGCTATGCCTTATCATAAAACTGAGAATTATAACAATCTTGACAGACAACCAAATAAGTGATATCAACTCTTTTTTTTAAAATTTGTTGCTCGTGATAATTGATAAAAACCGATTATTAAGCCCATGAAAAGAGCAATTAAAAACAGCAGTGGAAACGTATTAAAACTATTATCTAAAAAATACCCAAAGATTGATAAAATAATAACGTAAGAAAACAAAGAATGAACTGCAGACATAACTGGAACAGCTTTTTGCAAAACTTTTTGAAAAAAATTCAAAATAAGTTTTTTTAATAAACTCTTATTTTAAACCACTTTGTTCGGTGTTGATGGGCCTGAAGAATCCAAGACCAAGTCGCATTGCCCCTCAAATTGAGCGCCATCTTCAATATGCAATTTTCTGTAACTAATATTCCCTTTTAACTCGCTTGTTTTTTTTAATATAACAGATCCCTCAGATTTCAAATGTCCTACAACTTTCCCACCAAGCACAATACTGGCGCCTGTTACATTGCCGTCAACCATTGCCCCACGAGCTATTCTAATAGATCCTCTAGTTTGAACGTCCCCAAATACTTGTCCATAAACAATTAATCCTTGCTCAAGCTTAATAGAGCCTTTTAGTACGGCATCCGGACCTATCATCGTGTGAACATTTTTAAATTTAGATTTAATCATCACTTTTTTAAAGTTAAGTCTTTTTTAATCAATTCTGGAAAATATATCAGCGGGTCAATCGACCTTCCGCCTTTCCAAATTTCGAAATGCAAATGAGGCCCAGATGAAATGCCTGTATTACCGACTAATCCTATCACATCTCCTTTTTTGACCATATCAAGCCTTGAAACGATGTTTTGTTGGTTATGCCCATAATGAGTTAAGTAATCATCGCCATGGTAAATTATTATTAGATTTCCCATTTTATAAGTCCAACCTGAAAAAACTACCACACCAGCAGAAGTAGATTTAATAGGAGTTCCTTGCTTTGCAACTATATCAATTCCACCATGCAAGTTATCAACATTTGAAAAAGCACCTTCCATCCGCTTGCTTACAAACCCTTCTATCGGAATAACAGATGGAATATTATCAGAGAAAGAAATTAACTGGTCATCAGGGATGATCATTAAGACACTATCAATAATTTCAGGTTTTTCAGAAAAATTAAACTCTGAGCCCAAAGAATTTCTAACAAATTCATCCATTTGGTTTAATCGTTCCAAGTTCTCTGCTAGTTTAAGAACTTTCATTCGTTCATTTACTAAAACGCTATATTTATTATCTAATTCTTCATAATTAGCAATTCGCGGAATAGAAAAGAATAATATTAATGCACTCGTGAAAAAGAATACAACTAATACAACTAATGAAAAGTTTAAAAAAAACTTGTTGAAGCTATAGGACCTTGTTTCAGAATCATCGTCAGGTATAACAACAAGAGTGAGTTTTTTAGCCATAAAAATTATAGTGACTGAAGAAGATCAATAATTCTCTCCAAATCATCATCTGAAAAGTAGGTTATTTCTATCGACCCTCCAACCTGAGCGGGCTTCAATTTTACTTTTGTTCCAAAAATCTCGACCAACTGATTTTCAATTGCGCGAGCAGGAGCCTTATGAATTTTTATTTTTTTTACAACTCTTGTTTTAAGCTTAGGTTTTACAAGTGCTTCAGCTGCTCTAACACTTAACGAATCATTAATAATTTTTTTCCATAAATTTTCCATAGCTGGAACAGATTTTTTCTGAAGTATAGCCCTACCATGGCCAGCAGAAATCTTTCCATTCCGTATGCTTTTACGAATTTCTGGCGGGAGCTTAAGTAGGCGAAGAGCATTAGAAACAGTAGTTCGCTTTTTACCAATTGTTTTAGCGATGTCATCATGGGATAAATTATGCTGACTATTCAAAATCGCGTAACCTTCAGCTTCTTCAATAGGGTTTAAATTCTCTCTTTGAATGTTTTCAATGAGAGCAACTTCCATCATTTCAGACGCATTTTTAATATTAATAACATATGCAGGAACAGAGCGAAGCTTTGCCTTTTTTGCTGCTCGCCACCTTCTTTCTCCAGCAATGATTTCATAAGTCCCGGCATGCTCTCTAACTGTAATCGGGGTGATAATACCTTTCTCTTTAATAGAAGAGCATAATTCATCTAAAGACTTTTCATTAAAGTCTCGTCTTGGTTGGTCAGGATTTGGCTTAATATCTTTTAGTTGTATTTTACTTACACCTGGTGCACTGATGGTTTTTTCACCTTTTTTAGAGTTCGTATTAATTATTGCATTAATACCTTTTCCTAATCTTTTAGATGACACGCTGTAATATCTCCTCTGTAAGACTTAGATAGTTTTTTGCTCCATTTGAGCTCGCGTCATAAAGTAACGCAGGCTTTCCAAAACTGGGCGCTTCACTTAATTTTACATTACGGTAAATTAATGTTTTAAATAATTTTTCTTTAAAATAGCTTTTAACTTCTTGAACTACTTGTTTAGACAAATTCAATCTACTATCATACATTGTCATTAAAACACCACCGATTACAAGTTTTTTATTTAGGTGTCGCTGTACTAATCTAAAGGTGTTTAAAAGTTGACTTAATCCCTCTAAGGCATAGTACTCACACTGTATTGGAATAATAATAGCATGAGAGGAGGTCAAAGCATTAATAGTTAACAACCCCAGGGATGGGGGACAGTCTAAAATTATGACATCATATTTACGTACAATTTTTTTTAACGCTGTTTTTAATTGATACTCCCTAGCCATAATATTTACCAGTTCTATCTCAGCGCCAACTAAATCATTTGTAGAGGGCACAACATCTAAGCAAGGAAATGTCGTTTTTACAATTGCATCAGTAATATCAGTTTCATTTATCAAAACATCATAAATGTTTTTATCTGATTTTTTAGTTAAATCAGATAAACCAATCGTAGCATTTGCTTGAGGGTCTAAATCTACTATCAGCGTTTTTATTTCTGATACAGCTAGACTAAGCCCAACATTGACAGCCGAAGTTGTTTTTCCAACTCCACCTTTTTGATTTATAAATGATAAAACTTTTCCCATGATTAAATAGATAGCGTCTAAATTAATTCTTATTAATTTGCAAAAAAATGTATTTAAGAAAGTATACCGCTAAATAAAAATGAATATGTTATGTTGCTCTAAGCCTTGTCCAAAGTTAAATTTCCGCTCTTAAATCAACATTTAAACAAATATAGATAAAAATTGAAAAATAGTTTAACACCCAGATACATAGTCATCATGGTCCTTCTTGGCTGGTCTTTTTATTCTCTATGGCCATCTATAAAATACCAAAATTTAGATGCAGAAGAAAAAGAGTTGTTAAGAGAGCAAGGAAACTTAGCTCAAATAGAATCTCGTATCATACGTCAAGGACTTGACCTTAAAGGCGGCATGTATATTCTATTAGAAACAGATATTCCCACATTAGTTAAAAGTCTTGCTTCAAATCGTAATGAAAAATTTGATAACCTAATTGAAGAAATAACAAATGAGTTTAAATTAAATAGGGGAGAAAACTTTTTTAATATTTTTCGTGAAAAAATTGCCAATAGTGATATTAAGGTGGTCCGGTATTATCATGAATATGGTTCCAACCTCGAAGATATCATTGCAGCAATTGAAGATGAGACAGAAGATTCAATTAACAGAGTATTAGAAATATTACAAAACAGAATAGATCAGTTTGGTGTTTCTGAACCTACAATCCAAAAGCAAGGTAAATATAGAATTTTAGTTGAACTGGCGGGTATTCAAGATTCTGAAAGAGCTAGAGCACTGTTACAGAGTACCGCTTTACTTGAATTTTATTTAGTTAAAAACATTGCTTCTACAAATGAAATAATTTCTCAGCTAGACAATATTTTGAAAAAGTCAGTTAGCGAAGAAGAATTAGAGATACTTATCTCTGAATCTAAACTTGACAAAAAGCCAACCAAGGACTCCAACCAATCAGAAAACAATGTTACAACAGTTGATGAGATTTTTGGAGAAACAACTGACTCTAACTCTGACAATTTGGGCGGAGAATCTGACCTTTCACTTGATTCACCGTTGCAGTCATTAATAGAATTTGTTCAAGGCGATCTGGTTGTGAAATCAAAAAATGTTTACGCTTTAAAAAAGTTATTATCTGAAGAGACAGCCAAACTAAAGCTTAAATCATCTTCAGGACAGTTTGTTTTTGGTAATGACTCTGAATCGCTAGGAGCCTCAGGAGAATATTTCAGACTTTATTACTTAGAAACTGTTCCAGAACTAACTGGCGGTGTTGTGGAAAAAGCAAAGGCAAACTTGGGTAGTCTTGGTGGCGGAAGCGCAGGTTTACCTGTAGTATCACTCGATATGAATAGTGAAGGTTCAAAAACTTGGTCCAGAGTAACAGGTGCAAATATTGGACAGCGCATTGCCATAGTACTTGATAACAAAGTTCATATGGCTCCAAACATTAGAGAAAAAATCCCTGGAGGGAGAACTCAAATTGAAGGGTTTGCTGACATAAATGAAGCTAAGGATATAGCAATTATTTTAAGAGCTGGTGCTCTGCCAGCACCCGTCAACATTATTGAAGAAAGAACTGTCGGCCCAAGTCTAGGAGCAGACTCTATTGCTAGAGGTCAAAAATCTATTCTCATTGGCCTTGGAGTCGTTTTTATTTTTATGCTCATTTACTATAGAGCGGCAGGGGCGATTGCAAATTTCGCATTGATTTGGAATATTGTTCTTATTTTAGCTGTATTAGCATCATTAGGCGCGACATTAACTTTACCTGGCATTGCAGGATTAATCCTTACAGTAGGAATGTGCATTGATTCTAATGTTATTATTTTTGAAAGAATACGCGAAGAACTACGCAAAGGTAAGACACCTAAGTCAGCTATAGAAGCGGGATATAATAGAGCTATTACAACTATAATTGATGCAAACTTAACTACTGTTATTGCTTCATTAGTATTATACCAATTCGGAACTGGTCCCATTAAAGGATTTGCTACGGTACTTTTCTGGGGGATATTAATAAGTATGTTTACTGCTGTTTATGTTACACGAACTATTTTTTATACAATAACCAAAAAATCAATCAAAACTTTAAGTATATAAATGCAGATTATTAAAAACTCAAATATTGATTTCATCAATAATTCAAAATTAACTGTTTTACTTTCTAGTGCATTAGTTTTAGCAGGAATTTTTTCATTAATAATAAATAATGGACCAAAGTTAAGTATCGACTTTAAAGGAGGGACATTAATAGCAGTTAAATATACCAAACCAGTCAATATTAACGAATTTAGGTCTAAATTAAGCGATATTAATATTAATGGCCAAAAATTTGATTTTGGCTCATCTGAAATAAAACACTTTGGTAATACTTCTAGCGTCGCTTTGAGAATTGCTGAACTTGAAAACGAGCCAGAAAATTTTTCTAGAGATGTAATTGAAGTTTTAAAAACAATCTACCCAAATTCACTTCCAGAAGACAAAAAAGACTTCGTCTTATCAAAAGATAAAATTAGTCCTAAAGTCGGTTCTGAGCTTAGCGCGAAAGCAATTATGGCAATTATTTACGCTCTGTCTTTAATACTTATATATATATCTTTGAGATTTGAATTCATTTTTGCTATTGGAGCTATAGCTGCAATAGCTCATGATGTAATTATTACTCTGGGCATTTTTTCAATACTTGGTTATGAAATTTCACTATCAGTTATTGCAGCTTTTCTTACAATTGTTGGCTATTCACTCAATGACACAATTGTGATATTTGATAGAATCCGAGAGAACCTAAAAACTCTAAAAAGAGGATCCATTATTGATACTGTCAACAGAAGTATCAATGAATCTTTAAGCCGTACTATTGTCACTTCTATGACTACCTTATTTGTGGTCCTTGTACTTTATTTCTTTGGCGGTGAAGTAATACACTCTTTCTCCTTTGCATTGATTATTGGAGTGCTGGTTGGAACTTATTCTAGTATATTTGTTGCAAGTCTAATTGTAGTTTATATGCAACCGAAGTCTTAAAACGACAACCGCTAACCAACTTCATAAATCTCTTAGCCTTTTTTTATACGCCACAAGCTTTCCTATTTAACGTAATTTATAATTCTAATAATATATCGTGTTAGAATTTTTGTTGAACTGCAAAATGCAAGTTAAAATTCTTATTAAATTTCTTATTTTTAAATCCCCAACCTAAATCTATTCTAACAGATTGAAGAATCGGTACCGGTAATCTAATTCCAAACCCTGCTCCTCCAAGCATAGTATCTCTGGATATAGATTTCCAATTCTTGTTAATAGCTCCGATATCAGTAAATGCAACAATACCTATGCCCTTTTTGAAGCCAAACCAAGCTCCATTCTTATTAAAAAAAAGCTTTCTTAATTCAAAACTTGAGAATAGGAACTCATGCCCAAAACGATAATTATTAAAAGATTCATTTTTATCAGGCAGATTCCAACCTCTAATATTATAAGAATTACCAAAATAGTTTAACCATACATCATTTTTATGACCAATTTTTCTTTGTATTGTTGTGTTCAATCCTAAAACTATATTTTTAAATGCAGGTAGGAAAAAACTATAAGATTGATTCCATACAATAAACTTATTATTGCCTAACATTGGAATAATTGATTGTATAATTCTAGAACCTTTTGTTGGGTTCCAAAAAATGTCTCTAGTATCTATCTCTATTTTTAACTCTGGGATAAAGAACTTGTAGGCCAATGTATTTATACTGTTTGTAAAACTTTTATTAATCAAAGCAGGAGAAAACCTTAGCTTTATTTTTTCTCCGTACCATTTTCCAATGCTTATTTTTATGCTACTTATATTTATACTTCTATCTAAAAAAAGGTGATCATATGAATTTTTTTCTAAATAAGTGGATATTGAAATATGATCACCAAACAACCATGGATCACTGAATAATAATTGGATTTTTTGTTGACCGCCAAAACCTGCAAAAACTTCAAGAGTTCGATTTCTACCTTGCAAGTTTTTAATCATTAATAGAGAGTTTAATGACCATCCTTTTTCTTCATCATAACTAGGAAATAATAGTGGCGGAGTTTTATTTATTGATTCAACCATAATATATTGTAGGATTGCATCACCATTTTCAAGAGGAACTAAACGCCAAGCGACATCTTCAAAAAGGCCCAAATTAAATATTCGATTTCTATCAAGAGTTGCAATGCTTGAATCTATGTGGACATCCAAAGAATGATAGATTTCCCTCTCCACAACATATTGCAAAGTTTTATCTAAACCAATGAAATCAATATTTGTTATTTTTGGTTTATAATTAGCAGGAAAAACTATTGAGCTAAGTATTAAATATAATAATAAAAAAAGGCCTGTCATCGCAGGCCTTTCAGTATAATCATTTCTAAATTTCAAAAATTTACAGGTCAATACCATCCATCATTAAACGCTTCTTATATTCGATGCCCTGCTGAGAATAAACATCTTCAATCGCTTTATTAAGCTTATCTGCAATGGTTAAACCATCAACTTCGACTTTAACATTTCGTTCATCTAGTTTTCTTACTCTAAAGATTGAATTTTCATCTCCATAATTATGCCAAACTCCGTCATATTCCTTTGGGGTACCATATTCCATGAGGACTTTATGTTTAATAACATCTTCAGCTGTAAGCTGCGGGAAACCAGTATCTTTCAATTTTATTTTTTTAACAACACTTTCAAGTATGTAATGCGAATCACTATTGTTAGTTGTACTGTACACATAATCAATATTAACAAAACCCAGAGTAATTCTTTCTATTGTTAAACGCGTCACATAGTTAAACTCAACAGTCGCTCTCTTGATTGGTAAGACTATACCATCTTTTGTCGTACGAGATTCATCCGTATAGACAACTTCAACAGTGGTGTCTGGAACAATCGTTAATACTGCCGGCAAACTTGTTGACCACGGAGCAAGCAACTCGTCCCTAAATACCCAGCCATCAGGTAACCTTTTTACAGGTATGACTGACTCTATCTTATTGCGACTAATGGGTGGTAAAATTTTAGGCATCTCCATAATTGGAGCTTCTTCCTGGACCATCTGTTTGGATGCTTTATTCTTAGGATCAGAATCTTTTTCCTTACCACCAAACAATTGGTCTTCTGCCTTTAAAGAAGAAAAAGGATACAAAAGTAATGCAGAAGCGGTTAGTATGAATATTTTATGTTTTAATTTCATTATTTTATATATCTAATAAATTTCTTCACAGAATTTAAAACATTTAATGAATACGCAAAGACAAAAAAAAAGCCCTCATATGAGGGCTTTTTTTAAGAACATATTCTATTTCTTACGACCTCTGGCCATTGGTGATCTTGAGACATCACCATCTTTATCAATAAAATATAGAAAACCAGACTCTCTGGTAACACCAGCTGTAGAAACTTTTTCAGCATTCCCACCGCCCTTACCAGCACGAGCCATTTGCGAACGAGATACATCGCCTTCTTTATCAAGATAGTATAGGTATCCTTTTTCTTTAGATACACCTGTATTTTTTACTTTTTCAGCCATTAAAGCCTCCGATTATTATTTGATTTGTTTTTTATGGTAGTGGTTAGAGTAAAATCTCACTCCCTCTGCCTATTAATAGTACGAAATTTTAAAGGTTCATGTCAAGATTTTTATCGAGGAGACCTCGTCGAGAAAATAAGCTAATATTTCATTCGAAAAAGTCTTATTCATAAAGTAATTTAAGGCATCAAATTTTTGTGATATTATGCCCCGGTAGCTCAGCTGGATAGAGCATCGGATTTCTAATCCGGAGGCCACAGGTTCGAATCCTGTCCGGGGTACTATCTAAAAAGACTTTTTATTTTATATTCTTCTCAAATACTTTTTGTAATTCCACTTTAAAAATCAAAACACTATTTGCCGGAATATTATTATTTGGTCTTGGACCATACGCTAGTCTAGGGTGGATAAAAAACTCATACTCAGAGCCTTCATTCATTAATTGGATACCTTCTGTCCATCCCTTGATAACCCTGTTCAATCTAGTAACGAAAGGTTCCCCTTTTTCATAAGAGCTGTCAAAAATTGTACCGTCCACTAATTTCCCTTCATAATTGACTCTTACTTGATCAGAAGAAGAGTCTGGAGACTTACCCTCTCCTTTTCTTACGATTCGATATTGAAGTCCTGATTTTGTTTCTAATATATCCTTATTTTGATTTTTATTATCCTTCAAAAAATTTTCTGCTTTTTCTAATGCTTTTTTAGATTCAGCTTGCTGTTTTACTCGCATACGATCTTGCATTGTTTTAAAAAGTTGCTTTCTTTCATTGGTAGTTAATAGATGTGTTTTCTTTTCATAACCCTTTTTAAATCCTCCTAAAAAAGCATCATAGTTAATATCTATACCTTGAGTAATTAAGTTATCTCCAATATCTGCTCCAATGGAGTAGCTTATTGAATCAACACTATCAACGATGTTTATTGCAATATCTTGATTTTGGTCAACACCACCACTACTACATGATGTATAAAATATCAAAAAAGTCATTAAAATAAATGGATTCATGTAAAATTTATTTTTCATTGGATTCTTTCTGTTAAGGAGTTTATTTTTTTAAAAATGAACTATTAATTATTTATTGTTATTGTTCAGAATTAGCATAATTAATCCCGCAAAAACTATAATAATGGCAAGCCAATCAATTAGACTCAAACTGGAAAATAAAGCTACAATTAGGCGTAAAGCCAAGATTGCACATCCCCCTAGGATTAATATCCACGGAAGTTTTTCATTATAATCACTCATATTTTCATTTTGTAAATTTATTATATGACAAATTAGTATAATAAATTAGTTTAAATAAGTTAAAGAATGCGTAAAAATATAAATAAACTTAATGCAACCTTTTCAATCCGATCTTTCGAAGGTGGATATGATAAAAACTTTTCTTATATACTTACTTGCTTAAAGACTACGAAGTCAATA
Organism: uncultured bacterium; assembly: GCA_905478065.1. Taxonomy (GTDB): domain Bacteria; phylum Fidelibacterota; class Marinisomatia; order Marinisomatales; family UBA1611; genus TMED80. The sequence goes on from CAJQGZ010000061.1 coordinate 30,404, forward strand.
ATTATTGATGCTAGTTTACACCCAAGCATTTTAGAACTTTCTCAAGGCGATAAACCATCAGCCATTTTTATAACACATTCGCATCATGATCATGTAAAATACATTAAAAATTTTATTGATCTCTATCCCGAGATAAAAATAGTCGGGCACCCTGAATCAAAATTTAATATTAGTGGAAATAATTATTTTCCTTCAATGCATAATTCAGCGGTCAAAGTAGGAAAATTAAATATTAAAATATTGCACACTCCTGGGCACTACTTTGATTCTATCTGCTTTCATTTAGAAAATATAATTTTTACAGGAGATACAATGTTTGTTGGAAGGACTGGAAGAACGGTAAGCAATGGCAGCAATGTGAAGGATTTATATAATTCAATTTATAAAACCATACTCACCTTACCTCAAAGTACGATTATCTATCCAGGCCATAACTATGGCAAAGTACCAAGCATTAGCATTCGAAAAAATATTGAAATTAGTCCACTACTACAAGCCAAGGATAAAAATGACTTTGAAAACAGAATGAAGGATTATGAAAAAAATAGATAAGATTTAAAGCTATGACTCGATAAAAAATCAATTTTAGAATGGTCGTGACTTAATTATTTAATTACTTTTCTGAATTAAAATCTAAAGAGATTGAATTTACGCAGTACCTTAATCCAGAAGGCTGAGGGCCATCATTAAATACATGTCCTAAATGCCCCCCACAGTTTTCACATGTAATTTCTATACGCTTCATACCAAATGTATTATCCGCTGTCTCTTCAATTTTGTCAGGCAGAGCTTCATAAAACGCAGGCCAACCGCATCCAGAATCATACTTTGTATCAGAAGAAAATAATTCAGTACCGCAACCAGCGCATTTATACATGCCTTCTTTATCAAACTTATCATACTCGCCCGTAAAAGGTTTTTCAGTTCCCTTTTCCCTTAATATATGAAATTCCTCTGGCGTTAATTTTTTTTCCCATTCCTGTTCAGTAACATTTTTATCTTTACCCTTTTTTAATTTCATTCCGTTTTCATCTAACCTTTCATTTAAAAGACTAATTAATTGATTTAAATTTTTAATACTATTTATTTCATCCCTAGAAATTATCTCATTTAACTCCACACCGTCACGAATTATTATAGTTGGAAACTTTAAATTACTTAACTCTTTTTCCAAAGCCGAGACCTTATCTTTATATGTAAATGTCGATTTGATTGGTAAAGAATTAATATAGTCTGACCATCTTTTTTTTTTCGTAAATGTACCATACGACATAGCACAAAGATTACAGTCGTAAGTTCCGGGACTGACTATTTTATGAGCAAAATCAATCATTTCATTAACTAAACCACTTTTAGCATTATAAATAAAAATTAATTCTTTATCCCCTACTGAAAAAATTGTTGAAGACAATAAAAGCATTGATATATATAATTTATATTTCATTTATTTATAATAGTTAATAGTTGAAGATATTGTCATTCCAATCGATAAAAAAAAAGCAGGCCCTGTTATTTCATCCGGTATATCAAAAGCTGCATTTATACTAAAAATAACTCCCGTAATAACTGTCATCCAAAATATCATTACGAATAGTATCTTTGGTGTTATTTTCATTTATCTGAAAGAAAGTTAAAAATGAGTAGACCAAATTATTAAATAGTAATATACCAAAAACCCGATTATGGAAATAATTGACATCCGAATTAAATATTTTTTCACGTAATTTTTTGAAGTTGTCTTTAAGAATAAATTTTTAGTATAAACATTTAATATGACTAATCGCTTGGTATTTATATTTGGCCACAAACTAAAACCATAAACTAAAAACCTACAAATTAAAAAAAGACTTTTTCTTTATAAAGATAAGCATATCTAAGCATTTATTATCAACGATATATTCGATTTAATTATCAAAATAATCATAATGTTTACCATCTGTTTGAACATCATTTGAATATTTCTCTTCTTTCTCAAGTTTTCCATTTTCAAACCAGTAAATAAATTTACCATTTTTTTTATCATTTTTATATACTTCTTCTTGAGATTTTTGCCCATTCTCAAACCATTTAATGAGTTTTCCATGCTTTTTATCTTTTACATAATTCTCAATCCGCTTTTTCGACCCATTTTCATGATAGTATGTCCATGTTCCATTTTTCTTTCCAAGTTTGTAATTACCTTCTTTGATTTTTTGACCTTTTGGTCCCCACCAAACCCATAAACCATCTTTTTCATCTAATTTAAAACTTTTCATAGCCGTCTTAATTCCATCGCCGTTCCATAATGTAGTTTTACCAAAGAGCTCTCCATCTTTCCATTG
>CAJQGZ010000062.1 GCA_905478065.1 uncultured bacterium
TTTGAGTTTGATCCATAATCAATTAATTTCATGTCGGTTTAAAAGAAAAAATAAGCAACTAATGAAGAAATTTAACATTTTACATTTGATAATAATATCCATATTACTTTCTAGTATTGGTTGTGAAGAGCAAGGAGAAACTATGACAGGCGAACTTATTATTGAGGATCTTGTGATTGGCGATGGCGCTGAAGCAAAATCAATGGACAATGTAACCGTTCACTACACAGGAAAATTGACAGATGGAATAATTTTTGATTCATCAAAAAATCCAAACCGTGAACCATTTTCATTTACAGTCGGCATTGGTGTCGTTATTAAAGGATGGGATGAAGGTGTCCCTGGGATGAAAATTGGTGGCACACGAAGATTAACTATTCCACCAAATCTGGGTTATGGTTCACAAGGTGCAGGCAGCGTAATCCCACCTAATGCAACTTTAATATTTGATATAGAATTATTAGAAATTGAATAAAAATCCTGAATAATATATAAAATCTAAATTCTACTAAATATTGAAACGCAATTCATGTTTTGATGAGTTATTCGACACCTGAAATATCTAAAGAATTGAGCAAAGTCTTTAACTCATTTATCAGTGAAAATAAAAGCAAGCATACAGGCCAGACTACATACCCCTAAAAAATAAAATAAAAACTCTCCACCTCTGTTATTTATTTGAGATGTTGAAAGGAAGCATAGCAATGGAAAAATAATTGAGACATAAAATGATGGTTTTTGCTTGAACATTAAATTTTTACAAATGATTAGCAAGTTTTGAATGCTTTTCTTCTAAGTTTAATAATCTTTTCTTTATTGGTAATCCTCCACCATAACCAACAAGCTCACCATCACTTCCAATAATTCTATGACAGGGTATTATAACGGCTATAGCATTTGCACCATTTGCGGAGGCAACGGCCCTTACTGCTTTTTCATTCCCAATATACTTTGCTATATCTAGGTAAGATGCGGTTTCTCCATAATTTATTTTTAATAATGCCTCCCAAACTTGTTTTTGAAAATCACTTCCAACAGATAAAATTGGCAAATCAAATGTTTTTCTTTCTGCCCCGAGGTATTCAGTTATCTGTTTCCGCGTTTCTTTTAATATTTTATTATCTTGAACTACGAATTTTGCATTTAATGTTTTTTTTAAACGATTATCAACTGCGAATCGCATTTTTCTATATCTGAAATCAAGTAAGCAAAGCTTACTATCATAGGAACCTAAAACTAATTCTCCAATTTTTGTTTTATGATATTGTATTTCCAATCGTCCACTATTTTCATTTATTGATTTATCAGCACTAATGATTCCCATTATTTTAAAATCCCTTCCATCTTTCATTTGCATATATAGTGTAAAACAACCAAACAATTATGACAATCGGAACGATACTAATTTCCTCTAAAGGTAATAGACTTGGAATATTTAGTATAGCTAGAATTACACCAAGTCCAATAATGAAGCGTTCATTTTTTTTAAACCATTCACTAATTTTGTTCATAATACAATCTAACTACTATTCTGTAAATAAAAAACCCAACGACAGTTGGGGGTTGTAAAAGCTTTTAGTTATCATATTGTCTTAAAAAAATAATATAATAAACCTTAATTCATTGTTTTAATAATTAAAATCATTGCAAGGGCAAGAAGCACTATACCGATAAAACGATCAATGATACCTGCATGAAGTCTTAATTTATCCACCATCGAAGTTCCAGAAAAAACCATAGCCACCAAAACATACCAAGTGGTATCAATGACCCCAGCTACAATAGCCATGATGAAACGACCAATATTAGTTATGTCGGGATTTATAAATTGACTAAAAACTGCGACCATAAAAACAAGAATCTTAGGATTCAAAAAAGAAATCATAAAACCTTCCAAAAAGCCTTTGCGTCCGCTGGAATTGTAACTCTTAGTTGCATTTGATGGCTTGTTAGTAATCAAATTAAAAGCCAGCCATATGAGAACTAATGCTCCAGCCCATTGTAGTGACTTAAATATCTGCTCATTGGCTATTAGGACAGAAGATAAACCCATTACTGCAATAAAGGCATAAACAGTTAGTCCAATACCATGGCCTATTCCTGTCATTACTCCTAAAATTCTTCCACCAGAGACAGTATTCCTCAAAACGACAACCAAGCTTGGTCCAGGTGATATAGCACCCATCGCACAAACAAAAGACATCCCTATAAGTGTTTTAATATCCATATTTTAATCAGCAGTTAGTTTAAGCCACAAAAACACTGCTAATTCAAAATTTTACATTTAGGTTTTTGATTTTATTTTTGGTCTTCGATATTTCTTCCAATGATCCTTAGACTTGTTATCATTTGATTTTTTCCCAAGAATTATATTTTCTACTTTTTTTAATGTTGTTAAAAAAGACATCTCATTATCCTTTATCTACATTCAAAACTACAAATAATTATCTTACAATGTTCGTGACATGGGACGAAAAACATCGCAGCAACTTATATTTAATCAAAATGAATTTATTTAAAAAGAACCAAAGCAAATCAGAGAGAACTTTGAGATTCATTGTTTCATTGTTTTTACTTCCAACGCAATTATTTCTTGAGTTATCTCTTTATACATTAATCATTTGCGCTATAGGCGGAGTCTTAATGTTTAATGCACTAAGTGGTGTTTATATGATATATAAAGTTCTGGGTGTTGAGACTTGTAAAACTTAGTTTAATCAGGCTGAATAAGACTAACCCCCTAAAGCCAACGGGTGCAGGCTTTGATATTATCAAGGCTCAGCGACTTTGTCGATAAATCCAATCCCAAAGTTCTTTTGAATTCCATACGTCAAGCCAAACATCATGCCCCCTGTCTTTGATCTCTGAATATTTAATATTCGAATTGTGCTTTTTTATGGTTTGATACATATCCCTAGATCTATTTACATGTATTACATCGTCCTTATCGCCATGCCATGCCCAAATTGGTATCTGAGATATAATCTTACTTTTACTAATGTCACCGCCGCCACAAATCGGTACTCCTGCTGCAAAAAAATGAGGTCTCCGTTGCAATGCATCCCAAGTTCCAAATCCTCCCATAGATAATCCAAGAACGTACACTCTATTAATATCAATGGGATTCGTATCGATAACTTTATCCAAAATTTTAAAGGCCATATTCATCGTATTAGAAATATTTGGCATGTTATGTTTCATAGTATTCCATTCGACATCTACCCATTTTTTATCGTTAGAAACCTGAGGAGCTAAAATATATGAATTATATTTAGAAGAAATATTTTGGTTGGAAAAAGCCCTAATGCTTCCTGCATCTATAAGCTGATCTTCATTGTTTGAACCTCTTCCACCAGCACCATGCAAAAAAAATAAAATTGGGTGTTTACTATCTTGTTGTATGTTGTCAGGTTCAAGAAGACGATAATTTAGGGTATTATTATTTTGGTCTTTCCAAATTAACTTTTTATATCGTTTTAGTCTTTCCTCTGATTGCATATATAAATATTTATAAGATTGATTAAATTTTTAATTCATTAATGAATTATTAAATAGATCTACTTTTACCCTTTGAATAAAAAACACTAATGTACTGGTTTAAATTAAAGGACAACCTCAAAACCTTCAAAATCAGGATGACCTAAGTATATGCCTTGATGATCTCCCCCTCCACTATGTGCTTTTCTAAATGCTTCAGATTTTTTCCAGTTTTCAAAATCTGCTTTAGAACGCCAGGTACTATGGGAAGTATATAATGAGTGGTCATCATTAACCGGACCTTTCAAAAGGTTAAATTTTTGAAATCCATCAACATCATCTAAAAAAGTTTCTCTATTCTTCCAAATACCTTCAAAATCAGATTCTCTACCTAATGCAATTTTAAATCTATTCATTGCTATATAATTTTTCATAATAAACTTTCTTTTAAATATTTCATTGAAAGTGTAAGCAAAGCACCCGCGACAATGCCAATTATCAAAGGCACCAAAGTAATTTTCGTTTCTTTATTCCACTCCCACTGTATGTATAAATCTACCTACTATTTAACATATATCTTTACAGAAGTTGAACTTTTAAGATTCATCTGTAAAGTCACATTCGCCTTCAGTCCATTCTAAGAGGCCTGCATTTCTTGCAGAACAATCATTATCATACGTGACTTTATTAGACCCGCAAACCGGCGCATAAATTGCAGGGCAATCTTCATTTTCATCTTCGCAACCTAAAGAATTCAAAACGCTAAATAATACTAAATATTTTTGCACATTGAAATTATCTAATATTTTATACAATAGAATTCACGAATGTTGTGTCTATTACAATTATTTTAGTTTCTCAAATAAAAATGAAATCAACCTGGGTAAATTTTCTTCATTACTATACCAATCTTGTTTAGTAAGCAATTTAAATCCCGCTTTTTCAGCGCTTTGGATATAGTCCTTTTCAGAATGTTGAAATACATCCAATACTATATCAGTTCCATTTTTTTCAAATTGCGCCTTACTTCCTTCTAATTGTTTTTTAGGATGAAGTTCACATACAAAACATTTTCCACCTTGACTCAATTTCATAAACAATGAGTTAAAAATATGATCTAATACTTCAATATGTTCAAGGGTCAGATTAATAGTTGCTAAATCAAATGAATTATTATGAACTGGCCATTTTCCATTAAGGTCTGCATTTATAAAAGTAACTTTTTTAGAGATGATTTTTTTTCTTGCCAAGTCAAGCATCTTTTTTGAAAAATCTAAACCAATCAAACTATCTGCCTTAGCGATGAGCCATTCAGTATTCTTGCCTGAACCACAACCCAACTCCAACACCTTAAAAAAATCTATTTTAGATAAAAATTCCTTAGTAACAGTTTTATCTAAATCTCTGGTTGGATTAATATCATTATCATATTGATGAGCCCAACCATTGTAGCTACTCATAATGTTTTTCATTATAAAAACCTTATTAAATCACAAAAAATAATCAGTGTATTAACAAATGCATTAAGCGCTATAAACAAAGAAAACCACCAATGTGGGACTTAATACCGAAATATGTATTACTTAATTAATGTTATCTTTTTTGTTTGAATTGAACTGCCAAATTTCATCATTACTAAATAAGTACCTGATGCAACTTCCATTCCAGCCTTGTCATCTGCTTTCCAAACTATATTATACTTTCCACTCTGCATCTTTTTTCCAATTAAGTTTAATATCCATTTACCTTCTATATCATAAATGCCAATATCCACATACCCAAAACTATTTATTGTAAAATCAATCTTAATTGAATTATTAAATGG
>CAJQGZ010000063.1 GCA_905478065.1 uncultured bacterium
TAAAAAATTTAGGCTGCTGTATTAATGTTTTTCCAGCAGACACAAAAGCAGAAGATATTTTAGAAACCAATCCTGATGGTGTATTTTTGTCCAATGGTCCAGGAGATCCCACCGCTGTGGGGTATGCAATAAATACAATTAAAAAAATATTAGGACAGAAACCAATATTTGGTATTTGCCTTGGTCATCAGCTGTTAGCATTAGCATTAGGAGCAAAAACATTTAAACTTAAATTTGGTCATCGAGGGGTAAACCATCCTGTAAAAAATCTTATAACAAAAAAAATCGAGATTACTAGTCAAAACCATGGGTTTGCTGTAGATAGTAAAAGTTTAAGAGATGATATTGAAGAAACACATATAAACTTAAATGACAGCACTAATGCTGGAATTGAATGTAAAAGTAAAGATGCATTTTCAGTTCAATATCACCCAGAGTCTAGCCCTGGACCTCATGATAGTAGATATTTATTTAATAAGTTTATCGAGTTAATGAATGCCTAGAAGAAGTGATATCAATTCAATTTTAATTATTGGCGCTGGTCCAATAATAATAGGACAAGCTTGCGAATTTGATTATTCAGGAACACAAGCAGCAAAAGCTTTAAAAGAAGAAGGTTATAAAATAATACTGGTTAATTCTAATCCTGCGACAATCATGACAGACCCTGATATAGCAGATAGAACTTATATTGAACCAATTACTTTAGAATATGTAACTGAAATAATAAAAAAAGAAAGTCCAGATGCCATTTTACCAACTGTTGGAGGTCAGACAGCATTAAACCTAGCAATTGAGCTACATGAGAAGGGTATTTTAAAAAAGTTTAATGTAGAGCTTTTAGGTGCTCAAATAGATTCTATACAAAAAGCAGAAGATAGAGAAAAATTTAAAGAAGCTATGGATGGGGTTTCTATTGAAACCGCGCGCGGCAATTTTGTCTACTCTTGGGAAGAAGCAAAGGCTTTAATTGGTAAAATTCAATTTCCAATAATTATCAGACCGTCATTTACAATGGGAGGCACTGGTGGCTCTGTTGCTTACAATTTTGAAGAATTTCAAGATTTAGTGAATAACGGTCTTTCTTCAAGTCCCATAGATGAGATTTTGATTGAAGAATCATTAATTGGTTGGAAAGAGTATGAGCTAGAAGTTGTTAGAGATAAATCAGATAATGTTATCATTATATGTTCTATAGAAAATATTGATCCCATGGGTGTTCATACTGGTGATTCAATAACTGTTGCACCTGCCATGACATTGTCAGATAAAGAATATCAAAAAATGCGAAATTGGGCGATTAAATGTCTTCGCACTATTGGTGTAGAAACTGGCGGATCGAATGTTCAATTTGCGGTAAATCCCGATAATGGTAGAATGATTATCATTGAAATGAATCCTCGAGTAAGTAGGTCTTCTGCATTAGCTTCAAAAGCAACAGGCTTCCCAATAGCAAAAGTTGCTGCCAAACTGGCTATTGGTTACACACTTGATGAAATACCAAATGATATTACGGGTGAAACATTAGCAGCTTTTGAGCCTACGATTGACTACGTAATTACGAAAGTACCACGTTTTGATTTTGAAAAGTTTCCTTCCGCTACCGGTCATCTTGGTGTTCAGATGCAAAGTGTTGGAGAAGCCATGGCAATCGGGCGAACATTTAGAGAATCAATCCAAAAAGCTTTTCGATCACTAGAAGTTGGTCTTGATGGTCTTGAGCCAAGATGGGCTTTTGAAAATGATCCGGATTTAATTAGGGCAAGGTCTTTTGATCTGACTAGTTTACGATTTGCAACAGCATTTAGGTTATTAAAAATTAGAGAAGCTTTCTTATCAGGAAAAACGATTGAAGAAATTTATGAAATAACACGGATAGATCGATGGTTTCTTCATCAGATAAAAATGTTATGTGATCAAAAATATGATGTCCCAATTTTAGAAATGAAAGAAAAAGGTTTTTCAGATGCGCAAATTGCAAGACAAACCCAATCAACAACTGATAAAATCAGGAAAAAAAGGAAGAATAATCATGTTATACCTTCCTTCAAGTTAGTTGATACTTGTTCGGCAGAATTCAAAGCTAAAACACCATATTGTTACTCAACCTATGATAAGGGAAATGAAATTCAGCCTATTCAAGGAAAAAAAATTATTATTCTTGGTGGGGGTCCCAATAGAATTGGTCAAGGAATAGAATTTGATTATTGTTGCGTTCAAGCGGTTTTCGGATTAAAAGAACTTGGATTTAAAACTATAATGATTAATTGCAATCCCGAAACAGTAAGCACAGATTTTGATTTGGTAGATAGATTATATTTTGAGCCTGTCACATTTGAAGACGTAATGAATATTGTTGAATTCGAAAAACCTGATGGTGTATTAGTCCAGTTTGGAGGTCAGACACCGTTAAAAATTTCAAATCAATTAGCCGATGCCGGCGCACCAATTATTGGAACTTCTCCTATTAATATAGATGTGGCTGAGGACCGAGAGAAGTTTGGTAAAATTTTAAATAAATTAAATATTTCTTGCCCGACATATGGCACAGGTAATAGCCTAGAAGAAGTGATTAAAGTAGCTGATAATATTGGTTACCCTGTTCTTGCTAGACCTAGCTATGTTTTAGGCGGAAGAGCTATGGAAATAGTATATTCTCAAGATCAACTAATTGATTACATTTCACGTTCTGCAGATGTCACCAGGGGACACCCTATATTAATTGATCAATTTCTTGAGAATGCTTATGAATTTGATGTTGATGCGCTTTGTGATGGTGAAGAAGTCTACATTGGTGCAATTATGCAACATATTGAAGAAGCTGGAATACATTCAGGAGATTCTGCTTGCGTACTTCCCCCTTATCAAATAAAATCTCAAACAATTACAGAGATTGAAGAAATAACATCAATTCTTGCGATTGAATTGAATGTGATAGGTCTAATAAATATTCAATTTGCATATAAAAATAACAATCTATACGTGTTGGAGGTTAATCCTCGAGCTAGCAGAACAACCCCTTTTGTAAGCAAGTCTACAAATATTCCATTAGCTAAAATTGCCGCACAATTATCTGTTGGTCAGAAGTTGAAAGATTTAAGCCTTCCTAGGTGGGATAGTATAAAACATGTTTGCATAAAAGAGGCCGTTCTGCCATTTAATAAATTTCCTGCAGAATCAATATTTTTAAGTCCCGAAATGAAATCTACCGGAGAGGTTATGGGGATATCTGAAAACTTTGGTTTATCTTTTTATAAGGCAACATTAAGTGCGGGAGTTCAGTTGCCAGATTCTGGATTAGTTTTTATTTCGGTGAATGATGAAGATAAGTTTAAAATTATTCCAATTGTCAGAGGCTTTATAGAGCTTGGATTCAATATTATAGCCACTTCGGGTACGGCACATGAAATAGTCAAAAATGGAATGATTACGAGTACAATTTTTAAAGCTGGAGAAGGTCGGCCAAATATTGTTGATCGCATCAAAAATGACGAGGTAACTCTTGTAATAAATACCCCCCTAGGCCCACAATCAAGGTACGATGAAGAAGCTATTGGGAAAGCATGTATTCAAAAAAGTATTATGGCTATTACAACTATATCAGCAGCAGATGCAGTTTTACGTGCTATCAGAACAAAGAATAAAATTAAAGTAAAATCTATACAAGAGTATCATTCTAGCTAGAATATTATTTTTTTATAGATTTTTCCTCATTTTTTGATCTGTTATTTCGTTGCATTTTATTTTCTTTATAGGTTTTCCACCTGCCGTGTTTTTTAGTTTTATATAACTCAAATCTTGATTTTATTACTTTCTTAGGCCAGTTATTATTTACCAAGTTAATATCTGCTGTTTCAAGCTGTGGGTCTAAGTTAAAAGATTTAACAAGCTTTTTTGTTGCAAAGACTTTTGTTATTTGTTTTCTATTTTTTCTCCATATTTCTGCAGGTATTCTAATAATGTAATTAGTAGAGTCTTCGTATTCTAGTTCTAATATAATCGGCATAACAAGGCCTCCAACATTAGAAAACTTTATTTCGTAGTAGTTTAAATTTGAATTATAAATCTTTTTTTCTTGATTTTCAACTACTGAACTATCTCGATACTTGATGAAATCTTCCTTGTCTAGAATTGATACTTCATATGGGTCATATTTATCATAAAAGTCGTTTGCTTCTTCATCTATTTCAACAATTGTTTCTTGTATCTCAATACTGTTCTTTTTCTGCCACGATTGAATGGGCTCATTTTCTTCTTCTATTTTTTTTAGAGGTAATTCTATTTCGGGGTTTTTAGTGTCTAAGGTATACCACGTCACTTCATCAATTGAAATATCAACGGGGTCTGTTGAATAAAACCATCCTCGCCAAAACCAATCTAAATCTATAGCGCTAGCATTTTCAAGAATTCTGAAAAAATCGCTTGGTGTTGGGTGTTTAAACATCCATGTTTTGGAATATTCCTTAAATGCAAAATCAAACAACTCTCTACCTACAATAGTTTCTCTTAATATATTTAATGCTGTAGCTGGTTTACCATAGGCATTATTCCCAAATTGATAGATTGATTCAGAATTGGTCATGATTGGCATCAAATTATTTTTATCGCCTTTCATATAATTTACAATATTCTTTGCCGGGCCACGTCTACTTGGATAGTCTTTATCCCACTCTTGTTCTGTTAGGAACTGTAAATATGTGTTCAGTCCTTCATCCATCCAAGTCCATTGTCTTTCATCTGAGTTGACAATCATAGGGAAATAATTGTGTCCAACTTCATGGATAATAACGCTTATCATACCATATTTAATTCTTTCAGAATAAGTCCCGTCTTCTTGTGGCCTACCATAATTAAAACAAATCATAGGATATTCCATTCCATTAGCTGCCTCTACCGAGATTGCAACCGGGTAGGGGTAATTAAATGTATATTTTGAATAGACATTTAATGTATGAGCAACGGCCCGAGTAGAGTATTTCTCATACAAAGGATTCGCTTCCTTAGGATAGTAAGACATTGCCATTACAGTACGATTTCCTACTTTCACACCCATAGCATCCCATATAAATTTTCTAGAACTAGTAAATGCGAAATCTCTTACATTTTTTGCTTTATATCTCCATGTTTTTA
>CAJQGZ010000064.1 GCA_905478065.1 uncultured bacterium
TCTTTTCCTGCGAATATATAAGGAGTATAAGGACCCCCACTTTGGTAAAAGGCAGTTACAGCTGCATTGATACCGAATGGCAACCCAGTATAAAACCAGAATGTTAGATCGTGAGGCCTATCATAAAACTGCAATGATTCTTGACTAGGAGCATCTACATATTGGCCACTAACATTTGCCCAAGGGTATTCACTGTTATTCTTTGCTATCGAATACGTATACTGCAACTGCGACCCAAATGCTCGACCTCTAAACTTCAATGTTAAGTCTATACCCTTTGCACTGCCATAATCTCCATTTTCACTAATATTATAAGAATAAACACCAGAACGCTGGAACGTATTTTTAGTCAACTGATCCATATTTTTCACCCAAGTCATCAGAGAATAAGACCAGTTTTGCCCAACTTGCACGTTAAAACCGGCTGAATAGGACTGGGTTCTTTGTGCATTCATCGTCGCGTTGCCAACCTCTCCATTACCTTCTTCAAACAGTTCTTCAGGATCTTCCATCCTATTGGTATTTAAATAGATGTTCTGGTACTTCGGGGTTTGATAATAAAGGCCATAATTAAAAGTAAATGTCGACTTATCTGTAATAACATGACTGAAACCTATACGCGGACTAATCTTATAAAACCAATCTGCACTTTTGAGTATCACTTTTTGTCTTGGCAACCCGGCCAGAGTACTTACTTCTTCATTATTGTCCCATGTATCATTATCATTCAAATCAGAAAAATACCATGGCGTACCCGGAGTATACTTTCCTGTAGTATCGGCCCATATTTGAGTATTATAATTTACGGCATCTATCCGGATACCATAATTAATCACCATCCATGGAACCTCAAAAGTATTTTGCATATATGCTGAAAACTCTTCTGGCTCTCTGTAGTTATCCCACCTACCATTTTCATTAGAATCAGAATAGTCTTCTCCCTCATCCCACTTGCCATTATTTTCACCTATATCTGGATTAACGTAGCCGCTATCAATAGGCAATAATCCATCTGGTCCAGTATCTTGCCAATACTCTGCAAAAGTTTGCCTTGAAGCTGCTTGACCAAGCCAAGGGCTAATAATTTCATAAAAATTCAGTCTATGATATTTATAATCAAATCCCCAACGTGCTTTCCACTTATCAGATATCTGAGACGTAAGATCGATTCGAACCTCATCTGTAACAGCTCTAGAATCTGCATAAAAATTATCGTGCCCACCAAAAGCTCTTCCCTCCTCCCACACATCACCTTGTGGCGTGGGCATGTAATAATAAATGTTTTCAGGATCCCATGGCGTATTAACGGGTGCTCTAGAATTCCCTGGAATATTTTCAAATTGCAACCTAATACTATTGTAATCTAGAAAGGGCTCATAATCTTCATACATTTCAGGCTCGAGCCAATAACTGTCATCTCTATATTCTAGCTCTTTAACGAGTTCTGGGCCATCCCAAGAGCCATCATTATCCCAATCCGTAAAACTCTCACCTACATCCCAGACACCATTACCATTAGAATCATCAAATTTTTCAGCAGACTCCCAATTCCACATGCCTGGAGTTGCACCAACATGCCAACCGCTTATATCATCTCTGTTGGTATATCTAACTGTATCTCCGTCCTCACCAATCCTATAAGGAACTACATTGGAATTTTCCGGATCTGAAATATCTTTGTTCCCAGCTGCGTGCCGCCATTCAAACCAATTCGGGAAACCATCGTTATCATTGTCTCTCCAGCGAACCCCCTGGAACTGATCTTGAATGAAACGCGCAAAACGAACTGTATAAAAAGTTTTTGGAGTCAAAGAGTGATTTATTTCAAAATTCACCCTATACGTATCACGAAATAATTCATTTCTACCCTCATCCCAATAAAGATATCGAGCATTAAAAGCTTGTAAATGGTTTGCAACCCTCCAATAACTGAGATGAAACCTTAATTTACCAGAGTATTTATAGCTTAATTTTGTAAAGATATCCGTAGTCTTATCAAAACCAAATCCTCGAAAACCTGATATATTGTCCCAAGGATTCACTAAATTGGATTTATTTAATGCTAAGGTATCCAGCAATAAATCTTGATCCTCACCTAAATAAACACGATCATCAAATTCATACACACTGTAGTTTTCTTCTGTTGTATGCTGACCACTAAACCAAAACCTTAATTTTGGAATCCCTAATACTGGACCACCAATACCAAAATTATAATCATTCAAACCCCTTAACTTATCAAAGTTTTCAGTATCTTTTGTTTTACCACGAAGCTCATTCAAAAAAGCACCAACCAAACTAGTCTCATATTCAAAATGGTATTCAATGTTTTCACCACCAGATGAGGTGTGCCAATTTGAAACCGCTGACATTGCATCACCATATTCTGCATTGAAACCGCCTGGCTGCCAATCAAATTCATTAATTGCAAATAGGTTCAACCTTGTGCCAGAGCCAATACCACCGAAAATTGGATTTCTTATATACATACCATCAATCATGTAAGCGATTTCTCCAGACCTACCACCTCGAACATGGACTTCTTCAAGACCTCTTTCCTCCTGGTTCGGAATGCCCCTGGTTTTACTCTCAACTTTTACAACGCCAGATTGTAAAGAGTAGAGCTCAGACATATCTCGAATAGGCAACGACTGAATGGCTTCTTTATCCACCGTGATTTTTTTCGACGTACTGCCTCGTTCTACCAAAGGCCTCGTTCCTAAAACTTCTACCTCGTCACCCTCTACGGCTGCAACAGGCAACGTTGGATTTAGCCAAACAGTTTGGTCCATCACAACATGAATTTCTTTATATGTTTTCTTTTGATAACCCACCATTTGAACGACGACATCGTACTTACCAACTGGTATATTTAGAATAATAAAATTACCGTTTACATCAGCTGCTGCACCAACGCCCAAACCGGGTAGATAAATAGTCGCCCCCGGCAACTCCATTGAGTCCTCATCAGAGACTTTACCACGAATAGTTCCGTCTGTCCCAGCAACAACAAAACCAGATAGATAGATAAGGGCTAATAATAAAAGTCTACTAATCATTCAACAATCTCACGCATATCAATAGTATGAAAACCAATCTGATTGCTTATTTTAAAAGCGTCATAATTAAAATCAGGCAGGTCTTTAAAATTCTCTTTTTTGACTACTTGAGCGGGGTTATATATTTGTCTAAAAACATTGCCAGATTTATTCACATTAATTTCAGCTAGCTCAATCCTCGAAAACCCCGACCATGTTTGCCCATTCTCATCCACCTCTCCAGAAGAAAATGAGTCAGCATATGGACTTTCTGTCCAACGAATGTATAGGTCACTTTTTACTATGCCATGGTCCTTTGCAAGCCAGGTGTAAACTTTTTGACCATATTCAACGCCAGAACCCATCATAGTCATATTCGTTGTGCTTGTAATTTTAAAACAATCAACAAATGTCGTATCTACTTGAGGGCAGTCTTCTTCAAAATCAGCTATTGATTCATCCCTAAGGCAGTTATATGAGCCATTGTTGAATATTGCTTTAATTTTAGCTGCTGGAACTGTTACTTCAGCTCTCTCAACCTCAAATGACTTCTCAATTAGGTACACAGCTATTTCAGTTGTGTCATAATACGCGGTATCTACATGCTCACCATCTCGAAATAGACCATTGTAAGAATATAAATAGATATCTTTTTCTAATTGTGTTTTGTGCCAAAAACCTTGACTAACTTGAGATTCACTCCAATAAAACCCTAATGGCAAAAAGTAACTCTTATATAAATGCTGATTTATATGCTGATCTTTTGAAAAAATTTGATAATCATAATCGACTCTTAATCCATCATCCCCGATACGATTAGAAAGCAACTCGGTTTTTGTTACATAGAAATCTCCAGGCTGCTGAGAACTATCGTCAATATAGCCGACTACATCATTTGTGTAAAGAGTCACCAGAGAATCAATATCCCCGACTTCTTTTCTTTTTGTGTCAACAAATGAAACAGTTTCTATAATGTTCTGATAAACAATTCCCCACCTATTTGTAACACTATCACCAATACTAATACTGAGTAACAACTCCGGATTTTCTGAGTCTGTCCAATCTACTAAAATATTATTGGGCACAGAGCCAATTTTATATAAATGTTTTTCTACACCGCCATCAGAATCATTAACAGTATATTCTTCAATATCATCATACTGACCATTACCCTTATCAATTATTTCTGCGGTATCCCACCCATTATTACAGTTTCTGTCTTCATAGGGTTCTCCAATATCATAAATCCCATTTCCATTAACATCATAATAGGTTTCAGCTGGATCTAAGATATCATTTCCTCTATCAATAAATTCATAAATAACATCATCTAAATTGCCGTCACCATTGTAATCAAAATTGTCATTATTTTCGAAAAATGTGTCCTTCATATCCCCGTCATTATTATAGTCAGCAACCCCAAGTTCAGCCTGATCCCACTGGTTATTATCATTACAATCAGTGTTTGTCCTAAATATTAGAGAGTCAACATGCATTTGAGTTCTTGCAAACTCGAAATTGTTAGTAAAAACAATTAAATCGTCCTTTATAAAAGAATAACTAGTATCCTGCCACTCTGAAGTATCAACAAACATAAAACCATTATCTATTAAGGGAGTATCAACAACTGCCCAATAGGATTTAACATCAAATGTGTCTGCGTAGTATATAAGGGTATCTTCTTGAACCCAGCCCGAGTTTCTTAATCTGTATCTTTGCAAGGAAGGTTCGGCTTCTAAATCCCACTCAATAGATTCCAAATTTTTAAATTGAGAAGACACTAAGGAGATTGAGTCTTGAACTATTTTACCAATATCTGAAGTAATTGTATCTGACGCAATTACTAAAGTATCAATAGGATTACGAATTAAGAATTGCCCTGAATCAGGAGAGATATCAAGTAAATAGTCGGGAAAATTTTTCATCGTCATATAATCAGGGGGGTATGGATAAGACGATAAAAATTTATCATAGGAAGTACTAAATTTAGATTTAGAGTATTTTAAATACTTTACATCATATGAGTTATCAAAGTTGTAAAAATAATCATCAGTAGAGCCCGTACTTCCATCTCCAACAGACTGACTCTGCAATGTGTTTCTATAAGTTTTTAATTCAGAATCTTCATCGTTTTTTGGTTCTTCACAATTTTGAAAAATTATAACGACAAATAAAGATACTAAAAATTTATATAGATTTTTATTATTCAACATTTTATATCAAAAATATAAACAACAATCGTCGTTTAATTAAAAGATAATCTATTTACGATTGTTTAAAAAGTTATTATCTTAAAAATGAGTATAGAATATATTTAATAAGGTAGAAAAAATCAGCTATAATATTAAAATTATTAAGCCGACTTCTTCTTAGTCTCTTTTAGGCCTGACAAGCCTAGAACGCCCGATACAAAATCTTCGCTGATAATAATTTTTTCAGGTTTATTCATGTCAGGGACTTCGTACATCAAATCCATTAAACTTTCTTCGAGAACAGCCCTTAAAGACCTTGCACCTGAATTACGTTTTTGTGCTAATTCAACAATTTTTTTAAGTGCAGTATTCTCAAAAATTAATTCTACATCCTCCATTTGAAATAGTTTTTTATACTGATTTATCAGAGCATTTTTAGGTTTTGTCAAAATTTTCAACATTTCGAAATCAGATAAATTACTCATAGTTGATACCACCGGTAACCGGCCAATAAGCTCAGGAATAATTCCAAATTCAACAAGGTCTCGCTGCCTCACAGATTTAAATATATTATATATATCAGAAACATTCGAACCATCTTTATTTTTTTCATTTTTAATAGAATTAAAACCCAGCTCTCCTTTTCCAGTACGCTTTTGGATAATGTCTTCCAGCCCAGAAAAAGAACCCCCACAAATAAATAAAATATTTGAAGTGTCTATTGATATTAAACTTTGCTCGGGATGCTTGCGTCCTCCTTTTGGTGGAACGTTGCTTATAGTGCCCTCGATTATTTTGAGTAGGGCTTGTTGAACCCCTTCTCCGCTAACATCACGAGTAATCGAAGTACTTGCAGATTTTCTGCCAACTTTATCAATCTCATCAATATAAACAATTCCCTTCTCAGCAGCACCAACGCTGTAGTTAGACACCTGGAGTAACCTAACCAAAATATTTTCAACATCTTCTCCTACATATCCAGCTTCTGTAAAGGTAGTTGCATCCGCTATCGCGAAAGGAACAGAGAGAAAACGGGCTAACGTTTGAGCTATCAAAGTTTTACCTGTCCCTGTTGGGCCTATGAGCAAAATATTACTTTTATCTAATTCAACGCCAGACTCATAAGACTGATTAATTATACGCTTGTAATGATTATATACGGCCACGGAGATTGTCTTCTTAGCATAATCTTGACCAACAACGTAAGAATCTAAAAATTCTTTTATTTTTGAAGGTTTTTGTAAAGTAACCTTAAAACTTTCTTTAGGCTTCTCTTCTTCAGACAGGTTCAATTCTAGATTACTATTTTTTGTTGGTCTATTAGTCATTTATTTTCTAGTAGATAATACCAAATCAATTAAACCGTATTTTTTTGCTTCGTTAGCTGACATAAAATTATCTCTATCTGTATCTTCCTCGATCTTTTTTAATGATTGTCCTGTATTTTTAGATAATATTTTATTAAGCTGAGTTTTCATTCTAAGAATTTCATCTGCTTGAATCCTGATATCAACAGCTTGTCCTTGTGCACCACCCATTGGCTGGTGAATCATAATTCTACTGTTTGGGAGAGCCGATCTTTTCCCTTTTGCACCACCAGCAAGAAGGAAAGCGCCCATACTAGCAGCTTGCCCCATACAAATTGTAGCCACATCAGGTTTAATGTATTGCATAGTATCATAAATCCCAAAACCAGAGGTTATAACTCCACCAGGCGAATTAATATAAAGATAGATATCCTTTTCAGAGTCTTCTGATTCTAAAAAAAGAAGCTGCGCAATTACAAGAGAAGACATCGTATCATCTATAGGGGTACCAAGGAATATTATTCTTTCTTTTAGTAGTCTTGAATAAATATCAAATGCTCTTTCAGATCGACCAGTTTGTTCTACTACTATAGGTACTAACTGATTAATAATATTTTTATCTATGCTCATTGGCCTTCTCCACGAATTTCCTTTGTATTTACTTCGACTTCTTTAATTTTTGCAAATTGAGTAAGATACTCTAATATCTTTTTTTCAGTTAAATCATCTTCAATTCGCTGCCTATTACTAGGCTTTTTATAAAACCTTCGAATTTCTTTTTCAGATTGCGGAGTACGAGAGATTAAGAGTTCTACCTCAGCATCTATATCCGATCTACTGAAACTTAGCTGCTCTTGATCAATAAGCTTTTTACGGATCAAGTACCACTTTAAATTTCTTTCAGCAGAAGGCCTGTATGTTTCAAGAACTTTCTGTTCATCAACCTTTTCGCCATTATTTTGTTTTTTTACATCTTCCAAAATATTATTTAGATAGTTGTTTACCATACTAGGAGGCGTTTCAAATCCTATTTTATCTATCAAAGCATCTGAAATTTCTTTCTCAAAACTTTGACGAGATCTTTCTGCAAAATTCTCATTAATTTTTTCAAGTACGTCATTATTTAATTCATCTACTGATTTTAATTCAGGATTTACCATCTTGACAAAATCATCGTTAAGCTCTGGCAATACTTCTCTTTCTACTTTTACAACAGTTAAGTCATATGGATTTTTGATTGTTTTATCTTCATTATCTGGTAGATCTAATTTTGATGACTCACCTGGCTTGAGCCCAATTAATTTAATTGTTTGATCATCAGTAAAAGAACCATCTCCAACTTTCAACATTTGTTTTTCAAATTTTTTACCAATTATTGCGACACCAGAATCGTCTAGTTTTTGAAGATCACATAAAATAAAATCTTTCTCTTTGGCACCGTCTTCGATTGTTTCAATTCGAGCATGAGACCTTCTAAGTTGATTTATACCATCAGTAATATCTTGTTCATCTGGAATAAATTTATTCCTCTGAACTTTAAACATATTATTTTTGAATTTGGGTAGCTTAAAATCTGGTTCAACCTCGAATTTTGCGGCAAATGAAAAATGTTCTCCCATCTGAAAACTAACATCACTTATTTCCGCTTGATTTACTGGAACAATTTTTTCTTCCTGCAAAGCCATTAAATAATATTTATGAATATTATCATCCATGAACTGAGCCTCAATATTTGGCTGGAATTGTTGCATCAGCCTATCACGAGGAATTTTCCCAGGTCTAAAACCCGGAAGCTTTACCTTTTTACTAAATTTTTTAATAGTAGATTCAAAGTCCGGCTCTAATGTAGACCATGGAATGTCAAGCTTTACTTCTTTTGTATAATCATTTATTTTTTTTACGTTTATCTTCAATTTTCATCCTTTTCTAAGGCGAGGAATTTATACAAGCATTTACAAGTATACCACATAGTTAATGATAATTTAATCGACTTTAAAACAAAAATTACTTTTCCGAATCAATAAAATTTTGGATTTTTTCATTCCACCTTGTCCATCTTTCCTTTTTTACAGACCTCTTTGGAGTGCCTTCAAAACTTTTCGTTCCATCAGCATACCACTCTATCCATTTACCAATAGCCAACCCTTCTTCAACTTCACCTTCAATGCTTTTTTGTCCATCGGAATACCACTCAGTCCATTTCCCTGTTAGCACTCCACTTTCCCAATTTGCTTCTTGCTTTGAATTGCTATTAGCATACCACTGAGTCCATTCCCCACTAGGAAGACCCTCCTCATAGGATTCTACTGATTTTTTTTCACCATTAACAAAATACTCTGTCCAGGAACCAACCTTAGCCCCTTCCAAATACTCGCCTTCTATTTTCTCTTGGCCGCTTTCATACCATTCCGTATACTTGCCATTTAAGCTTCCGCTTGACCAATTATATTCTTTTTTATTTGTTCCTGATTCGAACCACTCACTCCAAGTGCCCTCTTCTTTTCCATTTAGATATGACTGAGATAATTTTTCATTGCCATTCTCAAACCAAAGATTCCAAGTTCCACTGCCTTTACCTAGTTTACCTTCACCGCCCGATTCATAAGTAACCTGTACTCTTTTTTCACCATTCGAATACCACTCTGTCCATTCTCTGTCCATAACGTCATATTGATCTTTTTTTGGATCAAAATCATTCAATGCCGATACAGCAATCAAGTTTGATAGCAAACCATTTTCGTATCTACCTTCTAATTGTTTGTTCGCCTCAGAATCTCTAAATGTCCATTTGCCAGACCTTAGGCCCGCATCAAATACTCCCGAACTATCAAGCATCCCTTCTCGACTCCACCAAACCCAAGTTTTATCTTCCCGATTATTTTTAAAAAAACCTTCACTAGATTTTTGTTGATCATCAAACCAAAGTATAAATGCAGATTCACTTTCTTTTTTATTTAGCTCATGAGAGCGCCAGCCCCAAGGATACCAATTAGTCCACTTACCAGATTTTTCACCATCTATGTAATCTCCCTCAACCTCAATTTGTCCATTATTGTACCATAAAAGCCATTTACCATTTTTTTTATTGTTTTTATAGGTTTCTTTTAACTTTGTTTGCCCATTACTATGCCATTCAACCCATTGGCCATCTTTTTCGCCGTTGATATAGTTACCAGTTTCTTTGAGTTGCCCATTGGGATGCCAATAATTCCAAATGCCATCATTTAAAAAAGCTAAACTAGAGCTATCACTACTTACAGGGTTCCCTTCCTCTCTTTTTTGCCCGTTTGGATACCAATAAACCCATAGACCATCAGGTTTACCATTTAAAAAGTTACCTTCAACCATTAATTGGCCATTCTGATACCACTCTGTCCATTTCCCATCATGGATACCTTCTTTATAAGTTCTCTCAAACTCTAGCTGCCCATTGGAATACCATTGTTTATGAACTCCATTCTTAATTCCTAATTGATATTCAATTTCCTCTTCAGGCTGACCGCTTTCATACCAATTGTTCCATTTTGCATCAGGCTTACCATCGACATAATTATATTCTAGCTTATTAATCCCACTAGCCCAAATAGCCTTTACATTACCACTAAAACTAGTATCTTGGTCTGGAGCGTACACCAACCCGTTTCTATCAAACAGATCTTCATATTTAATTATCTGATCATCTTGAGCAAACGCCAAAGCATAAAATACTAGAAATAGATAAAATCGAGATATATTCATTTTAATGCGAAGTAGTTTTTAAATAGGCTTAACCAAATAAACCTGAATATTTGTGCCACCACTACTACTTGACACAACAGTAAATCCCTTTTTGATATAATCATCTACAGCATCAACAAGCTCTAGGCCACAACTAACAGTTGTGGTAATCATCACGTTGTTATCTCCTTCGAAAATATCTAAATGTTCAATAATTTTACGTTCACCCATTCATTTACTCCAATTGTTAACAATAATTTCTATTTAACTATACAAATTAATTTTTTTCTTAACCACAATTTTCATTGAGATCTCATTTTTTTACTAAACTCATTCGAAATAACCATTTTAATAGAAAAAAGTACTATTACAGACCCTACTATAAAATTGAAATTTATTAACTCATCAAAAAATAATATACCGATAATGGTCGCAAATAAAACTTGAACATAGCTAATTGGAGCAGCCTTTGTAGCTGGTAATTCTTTATATCCATAGGTTAAAAACAATTGTCCAAGTTGAGTAAAAACACCCACAAGAATCAAATACGACCACTCTTTAAGTGATGGAGTGTTCCAATTTGAAAAAATAAATGGAAGGAATACTGGAACTGTGAAAAGGGGGAAGAAGAACATCACAACTAAGGGGTGTTCATTTAAATTAGTAGCTTTTTTAACTAGAACATAAGCTAGACCTGTCAAAATACTTCCACTTACTGCTAAAATTAAATTCATAATATCTATTGAGTTTTGCGATATAATTGGAAAGCCCAACAAGCAGTACACACCAAAAAAACCAGAGCATAAACCAATAATTATATTTTTAGTTATTGGCTCTGAAAGTAGTAAAACAGCAAAAACTGCAGTAAATAAAGGATATAGATACTGAATCACAGTCGCCTCAGATAGAGGGAAACGATTAATTGATTCATAGACTAGAAAAAGTGCAACTGTTCCTGCTAGACCCCTAGCTGCAAGTAACTTTCTGTGTTTTCCGAAAGGATTTATTTTTTTTCGATATATAAAAATCCAAGTCAGAACTAATGTAAAAAGACCTCTTACAAAAACGATCTGAATTGTAGGAAGAGTTTCTCCCGCCATTTTAACAAAGACAGTCATCATGCAGAAACTAGCTGCACTTAAAACCATAAATATAAACCCGAATGATAATGGGGAATTATCTACGACTTGATTGAGTAAACCCCTCTTCAAAAAACTTGTTTCAGATAAATACGAACAGTGTTCAATCTAACCTCGGATGTTTTTTCCAAGCCACAAACCCACCTTCAATAGTAAAAGCTTTAAAATTATTTTTTTTTAAAAAAGCAGCAGCAAGCTTTGAACGGCTTCCCGTTTTACAGTAAACAATTATTTTTTTATTTTTATAATACTCTAGTATCGTTAGTTTTTTTTCTAATTGATTTACTGGTATAAGAAGCGCATTTTTTATACTGCCATCATAGTTAAACTCATTTTGAGTCCTAACATCTAAAAAAAGAACTTCATCATCGTTTAAATATTTAATGGCTTCTTTTACTGTTAAATTATTTTTTTCTTCACATCCAATCAAAAGAAAAAAAAATAAAAAATAAAAACTTTTCTTGAACATAATAAACTTAACCTAACCGAACACATTCAAAATTAAACCTAAACCTAATCCAGAAAAAATGATACCTAAGGGTACAACCCAAAATTGCCCGCCTCTATCCTCAATTAGTTCTTTTTCGGATTTGTCACTAACAATGAAAACACTGTTGTTAACCATTTCAATTGCAGCCGTAACGCTTTTTGAATTTTTTATTTCTTTTTGTAATAAAGGCCTAGCATGACCTAGAACGTAGATATTGTCATTAGGTTCTAAGTAAGTCACTCTACAGCGCATTCTTTTTTTACCTCCAAAAAGCCCTCTAAACCTTATTCTATTTTTATTACAATAATTTCGAACGTTTAATGGCAATTTATCTGAAAACAATAAAGCTGTTTCATATTGACTGTCACGTTTCACATCATCCATATTTGCACCTTCTAATTTTATTAGTACTGAACCAGAATCATCGCTAATAAAAAAAGGCACTTGACCCTTTGCTTTGTGCCTTGTAATCCATCTCCCATGCTTACCTCTTTTTACTCGCTCTTCAATATGCACGCGCCAAAAAACACATTTTTTTTTATCAAAAGGGTCTTCTAATACTTTATCAGAAACTTCTATCTTCCCTTTTAATTCAACTAAACCCATAGCAACAGATCTCATTTTAGATGTAGGAACGTTTTCAATCAGCCTCTTCAATTTTAAATTTTTAAGACTGTTGTAAAACATGTATAACCCAGCGCAGAGTAATAAAACCCCAAAAAGTCCACCATCTTTTGCTATCTGACCAATGCTACTACTGTATCGAACAAAATTATTTTGAACTTCATAGCAAGGAAAAATAAAGCTGGAGACTACACAAGTAACAAAACAATTCATTAAAAGGGCACTCTTAGAATTCACGAGAATATTCCTAATTATTTATAAAATTAAAGTTTTAAGTTTTTAATTTAATGCATATTTAAATTGCAATTGACTCTCTTTAATGAGGAAAAATCAAATTATAAAACCCTATGATTATTTATGCTGGATATTTTAAGAAATAAAACTTTTTTATTATTTTTTCTTGGAAATATCATATCATTAATTGGATTTGGTTTTAATTTAATTGCATTTAGCTGGCTTGTACTTGAAGAAACCGGATCCGAATTTGCACTTGGGAAAATCATGGCTGCTGCAACAACGCCTGGCTTAATTCTTGCCTTATTTGCTGGCGTTATAATTGATAAAGTTAATCGAAAATGGCTCTTAGTGATTCTAGATATTTTTAGAGTATTAGTCCTTGCAGTTTTCATTTATAACTTTAAAGTCGACGGTTTTAATTTATTGGTACTTTACCCTGTTATGATGTTAATGGGTTTAGGCAACTCACTCTTTTGGCCAACGGCTCAGGCATTTGTCCAAGAGTTGGTAGATGAAAAAGATTATTTCCCGGCAAATGCATTATTATCCGCTAGCTATCAAGTAGGTTCATTAATTGGTGCCAGCGCAGGCGGGTTTATAGTTCATATTTATGGCCCCATAGCTGCATTGTATTTTAATGCTATGGCCTATTTTATTTCTGCTATCTTTATTTCTCTCGCGCCGTTTAAAAATAATAACCCTAGAGAAAATTCTGAAAATATATTGAATGCAATATCGAAAGGCTTTTTATTTTTAAAAGACAAGGCGGGGGTTCTTTTTCTTGGTCTTACAACCATTATGTCTGACATAGCAATTTGGGGAGCACTTAGTGTCCTAACGATTACTATATCAAAAGAAATTTTTAATAAAGGCAGCTGGGGTTATGGCCTAATGGATGGCATGTATGGTTTCGGAGCATTGATATCAACAGTTGTAGTCGCAATACTTACTAAAAAATTTGGACGGAGAAAATCTTTGATTGCGTGTTATAGCATAGCTGGGTTGTGCTGTTTCATATCACCATTTGCGCCAACAATTTATATTGCTGGGATTGCTTATCTTTTGATGGGACTATATAATAATTCAGCAAGAATAATTGTAAGAACTCTTTTTATGGAAATAATACCAAACAATATAATGGGCAGAGTACAAACTATTTTTGGCGTTTACACTAGAGTGATGATGTTAATTAGTGTGTTAATAGCAGGGTGGATTACTGAGAACTTAACCCCCTACGCAGGTATGAATTTTGCAAGTGCTCATTATTTTGTAGCGTTTATAGGAGCTGTTATTATAAGCAATTACTCAAATTTTAAAAAAGCAATATTCAATTCTAAAAACCATGCCTGAGCTCCCAGAAGTACAAACAGTAGCAAATCATATTAAACCCTATGTGATTGGTAAATATGTACTATCTATAAATCCAATTTGGGATAAAGTATTAGATAACTTTCATCATCAAGATATTAAAGGTAGAAATAAGATTTTAGATGTCACTCGAAGAGCAAAGTTTATCATCATTAACTTTGAGAAATTTTTGATTGCAGTGCATCTTAGAATGACTGGGAAACTTTATGTTTTAGAAGGGACTGATATACCAAAGCATACTAGCGCAATAATGGAGCTTGAAAGTGGTGAAAAATTAATTTTTGAAGATACAAGAAAGTTTGGGAGAATCTATAAATACGATGATCTTATGTTAATAAATGAAAAACATGGTCCCGAGCCTCTTGAAGATGATTTTACTAGTGAGTGGTTATTAACCAACTTTAAAAGTAGGAAAAGGAATATCAAAGCTCTTTTATTAGATCAATCATTCCTTTCGGGACTGGGGAACATATATGTTGACGAAAGTCTTTGGGCTAGTAACATTCACCCAAATTCAATTTCATGTTATATCCCAAAAAAGAAAATTATAATTCTTCACAAAAATATACGTGAAATATTAAGCGAATCTATTGAACAGCTTGGAACGACCTTTATAAGTTTTACGTTCTTAAACGGGCAGTCAGGAAACTATTCTAACGAACTAAAAATATTTGGAAAACAAGGCGCGCCTTGCATAAAGTGCTCAAATACTATTGAAAAAATTAAAGTAGCTGGTAGAGGAACTCATGTGTGTAGCAAATGCCAAAAAATACATAAATGAAAAATAGAGAAGGAAAGTGGATTGACTCTAATTTCTAATTATATGTACGATGAAACGATTCCCTTTGAGTTCATGGGAGTAGATCATTTCGTCTCTATCGTTGTTTTCATAATACTATGTATCGCAATACCTTTGTTTGCTAAAACTAGATTGAATGAAGAACAGCAGCACTCTGTTGGAATTATTATAGGCAGTTTGGTTTTGTTTTCATATTTAAGTTGGGTTTTATTAGAAATTGCTGGCGGAACATTCAGCATAAAACTCCATCTGCCCTTCCATTTGTGCCGGGCTGCTAACATTTTGGTTTTTTTTGTTTTAGTATATAGAAGTCCACTGGCTTATGAAATAGTTTTTTTTTGGGGACTAACCGTTATACATGCCGTTATAACCCCAGATATTACCCAAGGCTTCCCACATTATCATTTTATAAGATATTGGCTTAGTCATCAGTTAATGATAATCGCAATTATTTACGCTACATTTGTTTACGATATGAGGCCGAATAAAAAGAGTATTTATGTTTCTTTTTTCAGTCTCATTATTTTTTTTGCAATTACAATTCCCATCAACTTGTTATTAAAAGCTAATTATTTTTGGATTTGTGGGAAACCCCCTGTTGGAACAATATTAGATTTTTTTGGTCCATGGCCATGGTATTTAATTGTAGCAACAATTTTAGCTCTAATTCATTTTTACTTTTTTTATTATTTAACTAATTATGTTTTATCAAAAACATCAAAATAAATGACTGTTGTAAAATCGTTTTATAATAGTCGATGGACCAAAAGAGAGTGTATTTGATATGATAGATCAATACAAATACACTTGGAAAATGGTAAAACCCTTAATTCCAATTATATTTTTAGCTCTCTGGGTTATATTATTTGAAGAGAAGATATGGCCTGATTGGGAGAATGAAATTCCAATAAAAACTTTTAGTAAAGGTGCACTTCAATGGGAATATGCAATGGACCCTAATATTGCAAATGAAAACTATCGTTTTCAGTTTGTTGCATTTTCTGGCCAAGTAGATACCTTTAAAAATGATACCTTGATTATTGATAAAACAACATTCTGTAAAATGGAAAACGCAGATACTACTCTTTTCAAAAAAATTATAGGTAAAACTGTTATAATTAAAGGAAGAATATTAGGCTACAATAGAACATCTAAAAAGTTAAGATTAGATAAATCTTTCATTTTATAGACTACCAGGTTTCTGAGTCATTCCCCTTAAAAGAAAAGGCTCTAGATATATTAAAGCCTAAATACAGTTTTCCTGATGAAGGATCGCCATTAGCCTTTTCTATAAAAGTAAATTCATATGGGCCTTGCGCATTGGAGAGCATTACTTGAAAAACATGCCCTCCAGTTTCATAGTCAAAACCTACAGCAAAGCTATTTTTATAATTACTATCTCGATCCTCTAATGGAATGAAATAGTCTGCATTGATTGAAAACTGGTTCGTGATCTTATACCTGCCCGCAAATCCAAATGAAGCTAGTTGATGTTTCTCATTAGGTGTTAGAACAAGGTTTCTATGTATGACAGTTGGTAAAACCTGTAACGAAAGATTGCGATTAAATTTTCTGCCAATGATTAATTGATTTATGTAGAGCAAACGATTCGAAAAATTTTCTTTCAGTGCGGGTGTTTGTTCAGATTTACGGTTCGTCTTAATTCCGATATCATTAAATAAAATAACCGAAATAGGAAAATTTTTAACGCCCTTAGATTGCCTTATTAATTTTGTTTTAAGAAATATATCATATACTTTATCAAAACTACTTCTCCCTGCTCCTAAGGCAAGAACATCATTAAATCCATAACTAAAATCATAACGTATTGCTGCATAATCAGTACCAAAAAGGTCATAGAACCCATTTTCGATCGATCCAAAACGATGTTGTATCATAAATTGCAGAACTTTTGGCGCAGGGATTTCTAATGATTGCGCATTAGCAACCCTCGTCCCTTTAAAAGCCGATTGCACATATTCGACATTTACCTCTTCATCGTTCAGAATATCTAAAAGATCATCTTGGCTGTATGAAAGACAAATAAAAAAAATTAAAAATATATACTTCATTTCTTTTTTAGTTCTACGCTGACGTTTACTTTAATTATTTCAGCAATATTTTCTCTGACGATCTTAGGCACTTTTATATTGTAATCTACTAAATTAACATTAAAAACACATTCCCCTCTAATCAAGTCAGAAGATAACCACATTGCACCAGACTGCTTTATCTTATTCGTTTGGCCATGCATTGTTAAGTCACCTTCAATAAAAACTTCTAATGAATCTTTTGACAGTTCAATATTGTTCCAGCCTAATACTTTGCCTTTAAACACCGCTTTCGGGTACACGTCTGATTCAAGATAGCTTTCATTAAAATGCTCCTGCATCAAAGCATTTTTAAAGGTGAAAGCTTTTATCGGCACTTGAAATGCAAATTGACCATTGTTTCTATCCAACACACATGAAATCTGGTTGTTGATTGCTTTTATATCTTCAATAGGAGTTGAAGAAAAAAAATCTATATTACCAGAACGTGTTAGATATAAATCCTTTGCAAATAGGGATGATAACAGAAGGCTTATAAAAAAAACCTTATTCATATTAATTCTTTTTACTGGCATAATTGTTCTGCAAAATTTTGTATAGCATCAATGCTCTGTTGCGATAGTTTTTCCGATCCGAGCGGCATAAAAAGAGGGTTTGATACTTCCATATTTATTCTACTAATTACATTACCACTCATAATTCCACCCACTGCAGCATCAAAACTATCCAAGGCAAGGTTCCCACTTTGATTAGAAGCTGAATGACAGGCTGTGCATTGACTGGCTAATATTGGAGCAACTGATTCTTCATACAATAATTCCATTTCTGCACAATCATATATTATATAATCGGATTCAATATTAGTTTCACAGCTCATTACGATTAGAAGGAATAAATAAATTATTATTTTCATATGTTTGCTACTTATTTATTTAATTTGTCCGCATATAAACGTAAGCAATAAACATGACAATGACTATAATTGTCAATAATGAACAATAAAAAAATATTAATCGGATTTACTTTTTTCTCTGCCATAGTAATTTTTGCTATTGTCTACTTCAGCTTCAATAAGCCGCATAAAAATTTTGTTAAAGCTTCTTTTGAGTACACAATTCAATCCACCGAACTTTTTCAAAAGTATCAGCTTGATGTGTCAAATGCTAATACAAGTTTTCTAGATAAAGTCTTATTAATAAATGGAACAATTAAAGAAATAAGTTCTAATATGATTATTCTCGATGGCAATACCGTTTGCTCTTTTAATCCTGCTCAAACTATTGACCCTAAATTAAAGCTAGCAGACAAGATATCTATTAAAGGGCGATGTCTCGGTTATGATGACCTTTTAGAAGAGGTTAGGATTGATAACTGCTCTCTCATGCAAAACTAACTGACTTAGTCTTTTTTACCCATTCTCTTAAACTAACCATTTTATCAACATTAATATTGTATACTCCAAAAGAGGCCTCCACTTTTCCATAAATAATAAATAATGTTTCCCAATTCATAATATCACCAAACTCAGCAAACACTTTCGGAAACAAAATACACTCATACGTATCTGTTTCGTCTTCTAAGGTTAAAAACTGCATTGGTTCATTTTGATTCGTTTGTGTTTCTTTACGCGTAACGTAAACTCCTAAGAGATAGATATATTGACCTAACTTTTTTGGTATATCTTTAGCAAGACCAATCCGCTTACTCACAAAAGAACGATATGGTTCTAAGGGATGGAGACTGACAGGATAACCGAAAGAACCAATTTCCAGCCTATATATTTCATATTTTGTGAGTACTTCTATAATAGGAGCACGGTTCAAAGGCTCGTTGTTATCTTTACCGTTAAGATGAAACTCAGCAACTATATATGCAATTTGCCTATGACTTTTATCGTGACATAATTTTTTAAAACATTGCGCATTTGTTAACGCCATTGCATCGGATAAATCAATTTTCACTCTAAATAAAAAGTCCTCTAAAGATAAAAAGTTTCCAGACTTTCTATTTTCTAATATTACTTTCACTGTATTTTTTTTTAAGCGCTTGATACTCATGAAACCCATTAAAATCTGATTATTCTCTCCTATCCATTCGTATTTACTGTCATTGATATCTGGTGTGTGTATCGCTACCCCAAAACGTTTTGCCTCACTCATGTAGGCATATGAAGAATAATAACCACCCTGATTTGATATTACTGAGGAAATGAACTCTGCAGTAAAATGCGTTTTAAGATATGCACAGGTAAAAGCAAGCATTGCATAAGAAGCGGAATGAGGTTTGCAAAATGAAAAACCTTTAAAAGAAGATATCATTTGCCAGGTTTGATCAATTGTATCAGGTTTGTAACCTCTTTTGAATGCGTTTTTAAAAAATGTGTTTTTCCAATTATTTATTTTATGCTCATCAGAGTTACGAGAGATTACTTTTCTTAACTTATTTGCTTCTGCATAACCCAATCCAGTCATTATCATAACGACCATAGATACTTGTTCTTCATAAACCATAATACCATATGTCTCATTTAAACAAATTAAATCCGGATGAACTAAACTCCACTTTTGTCCATGTATTCTATCTAACATTAAATTCGTGAAACGATTAGCTGCGGGGCGAATGATTGATGAGAAAATAACAATATGTTCAAAATCGACAACTTTAGCCTTCGCCATTAACTGCCTAACGGCAGGGCTTTCAATATAAAAAACGCCCATTGTTTTACCCGCTCTCATAATCTCTCTCGTTTTGGAATCTTCTAGAGGCTGTATCTTATGATAATTAATATAGGGGATTTTATCTGTACTCGATTGGAGATTAATTCGTTTTATTGTATCTCGTACAACTGCTAAACTACGATTACCAAGAAGATCAATTTTAAGTAAGCCTGAATCTTCGATTTGATCTTTTTCCCACTCTACAATTTGTATTCCCTTTGGCGCTTTCAAAACAGGGACATACTTACATATTTCATCCGGAACAATCACAACACCTCCTGGATGGACAGAAGAATGTCTGAACACACCTAATAGGCTCTCACTAATTTGCAGAACATTCTTCATGTTATCATCAATATCCAAGACAGCATTATTCTTAACTTTTTTTATTATTTTTTTATTAGAACTGAATGACTTTATTCGTTTTGTAACACTTTTAATTTGCTCATTTGAAAGACCATGAACTTTCCCAACCTCGCGAATTGTAGACCTTGGTTTTAAAAAAACCTGATTCGAAACCATTGCAGTACGTTCATTTCCATATTTCTTAAAAACATAGTCAATAATCCTATCTCGCTCATCCCAAGGAAAATCTATGTCGATATCTGGCATATCAATTCTTTCTGGATGAATAAAACGAT
Source organism: uncultured bacterium (assembly GCA_905478065.1). Taxonomy (GTDB): domain Bacteria; phylum Fidelibacterota; class Marinisomatia; order Marinisomatales; family UBA1611; genus TMED80. The sequence continues at coordinate 20,321 of CAJQGZ010000064.1, forward strand.
CAAATGACAAGTTATACTTCATAGGATCTACCTGTGTAATAAATAAACAGTAACTAACAACCGAGGCTGCGGCAGAACCTCTTCCAATAGTTGATTTAGTTTGAGAAACAATATCATTCACAATCAAAAAATAAGGAGCAAAACCCTTTTGAGTAATTAATCTTAATTCAGACTCAATGCGATTAATCAAATCATTTGTTATCTTTTCATAACGTATTGCAGCTCCTTGATAAGCATATTCTTTCAATTTTTTATTTGCTTGAAAAGTATCTTTCAATGATAGTCCTGGGAAAATAGTATTAATAAATGACCATTTATTTTTACATCTTTTTGCTAGATAATAACTATTGTTAATTGCATCGAGGCTATTTGGAAAAAGGTCAAACATGTCCGTTTCTTTCCTAAACCAATGCTCCTTACTTTTATAATCGCAGCCATTCAAACTATTTAAAGTACTGTTAAGATCAATCGCTCTTAATGTTTTATGCGAAAGATGATCTAGAGGTGTTTCATAATAAACATCGCCCGTTGCAATTATTTCAAGTTTGTGTTTTTTAGATAACTTTCTCGCAAATGACTCTTCGACACCTGGCCTCAGTTCAATAAAAAGACGATCCTCCGGTATTATATTTTTTAAGCGTTCAATCAAGGATGATTGGTAAGCTAGAACAAATATTCCTTTTGAATTTTCTTTTATTATATCAACAACTGAACAAATGGGGTTTACGTAGTAATTAGTTATTGCCCGGCACATGTTTTCATATCCGATATCATTCTCAACAAGGATAACAACCTCGTCCATACTTGTTATGAGGTTAACACCAGCAATCGGTGCCACTTTATTTGATTGAGAAAATTGAACAAAATTTATAAAACCTCTGACCGTATTAACATCCGTCAAAGCAATACTCTGTTGCGATTTACTGAGCGTGATTATGTCTTTAAGTGTAAGCGTACTCTGCATTTTTGAATACACTGAATGAATATTTAAATTGATAAACATAAAAAAATAATGCCATGGATTACATGACAAATATTATAATTTAGCCCAATGCATGTAATACGTTCGCTTTTTTTATAATTGTTATACCATATTTACGACGTATTTTTTCAACGGCTCTAGATATTTCCATATCACGTGACTCAGAGTCAAAAAATAAATTCTTCTGTTCAGTATAAGGCTTGAATTGGCTCAAGTCTAATAAGATACTCCTTATTGAAACACGCCTATTATTTGCCTTCGCAAACAACTTTTTGCACTTTTTACTGATCGAAATATCATCCGGGTAATTAGCACTTCCAATTATACTAGAACTATAGCCATCAACATAGTGGACCTCCAGCCTAATTCTTTTTGCTATTTGTCCACGCTTCCTCAATTGAAATGCTACTTTTTCCGATAAATCTTGCACAGCAGATAAAAGAACATATTGATTGTTTGTATTTTTAGGCAAAACTAATTGTTCTAGCAAATGATCCTTGAATATAGGCGGCCTGACTAATGATGTATCTCTACCAACTGCTTCGTCTGCTAACTGAACAGCGTTTACGCCAAACAATGTTCGAAAATCTTCAGCACATTTAGTCAAGATTTGTAGTTGGAAAATTTTATCTATGAATAGAAAGTGTAGTATCCTATGTACAGGTTTGAGCCTAGCCGTTGGCAGGACATTAAAGCTTAAAGGAGCAAGAAATTGATTTTCTAATCCAAAATGAACTTCGTGGATACTCTCATGAACAACATTAGTAATGATTCTACTAACAAGTTTATTCGCACTAATTCCTATTACTGAAAATAGACTAATACGGCTTTCTATTTTTTTAATAACAGACAAACCAAAGTCTTTTATACTATCTTGAGATCGAACCATACCTTTCATATCCATATAAAAACCATTCATCCCACTTGGTTCTACAATAGGTGTAAACTTAGAAAGTGTATCATAGGTATATTTATTTACACGCTGATACAAGGCACGATTGTATGGTAAAAATTGAACCATTTGTTTTTTCTTTTTTGCAATAGAAACTTTCATCCCTTCGTACAAGCCTTCTTCCTTTGCTTCGTTTGAAAGAGATATAATCGTACCACTACTATCGGCAGAAGATATGATAGCAATAGGGCGCGTTTTTAAAGTTGGATCAACTGTCCTTTCCGCTTGTAACTCTATCGAATCTAAATTGAGATAAAATACTTCAGATAACATTCATGACGTGTATTAACTAGGATATTCTCGAAAAGAATATAAAAGCACGCCGTTTATATTAAATCTATCTGTCTCTTTAATAGTAATAACTGGAAAACTAGGATTGCGAGGGTGTAACTCTATATGATTTGTTTTGGGGACATAACACTTTAACGTTGCTTCATCATTAATGAGAGCAACCACAATTTGCCCTGATCTAGCTGTAGCTGTTTTTTTAACTACAATATAATCACCATCTTGAATTTGTTCATCTATCATTGATTGTCCTCGAACCTGTAAGACAAAATTATCAGGATGAACCAAAGAAAGTGGAACTGTAACACTATTTGGCGTTTCTAATGCCTCAATAGGCTCTCCTGCGGCAATCAGGCCCAATAACGGCAAACAAGCCTCGGGATGCGTGGCGTGCTCTTGCGTTAATGTTAATGCCCGTTTGCCGTTAGAGCCTTTCGTACGATATAAATGACCTTCTTTCTCAAGCGTTTTAACATACCAATCCACTGTCCCTAAAGATTTAAAACCAAGCCCAGACATTATCTCATCATACGCTGGCGCTTCACCTTGCATGAGAGTAAAATTCTTTATGAAGTTCAAAAACTTTTTCTGCTTTAGGGACAGCGGTTTCATGACGTTAAAGAATGGCTGCCTTGTTGCCGCCCTAATGAATCATAAGCGCGATATAAATGGTTTTCATTCATCTCATACCTATTGATGCGATTGATCGCTCGTAGGACTATGAGTGAACTTTTTCTTTGTTTTTTACTTTTTAATCTAAACATATTATTTACTCGTAAGTTGCTCGTAAGTAGTTTATAAAAGAAAAGCGTTACAAGTCAAGAGTTGATATGGCTTAAACTAAGCTATGATTGATTAGATCGTCGATTTCACTATGCTCAGGGAATCGACCCAGGGATTTTTTTGAAAAAATAAGCTTATCTTCAAGACATACTTCAAACACGCCACCACCACTTGATATAAGCTCTATTTCAACTTCATACTTCCCTTTTAAATATTCCTCCAAACTGGAGGCTTTAGGCAGGTAGTTTCAAACGTTACAATATTCTATAGATATTTTCATAATTCTTATTTTTATATATCAGTATATTAATTAAAACTTATAGGATAGGCGAGTTTTAATTTTGCCAGCTGATTGCAATGATAATGAAACATTCACATTGCTATTTTCTCTATGCCATTTTGGAACAAGCATTCCAATAGCACCACCAACAATATAACCTGTGACCAAATCTGAAGGGAAATGCTTTCCAGCATCATAACGATAATATGCTGTACAAGCAGGAATCAAAAAGGCTGAGGTCCATAGATATGGTGAAATTTTACTATTTGGGTTATAGTCATCATACATACTTGCCATTAAAAACCAAGAAACAGCAGCTATGGAAGTGTGGCCTGAAAAGAAGCTTTTTTTATTGTCTTTCTTTAACCTGTAATCACGAGGAGCCTTATCGCCGTAAAGATAAGGCCTAGGCCGACCAACTAATACCTTAGTGAAATTTGTAATACCTACAGTTAAAAAAAGGCTTTCTGCCCATATTAAAGAAAAGTTTTGATAATCATTCCGGATTTTTTTATTTGCCATCAATACACCTGGTATCGCGAGACTAGAAAAAAGTAAAACATCACTCATTGCTATGCTTTTTAAACTCCAATTATCTATTGCCTTCGAATCATATTTTGGAATATTCTTAGAATTTAAATTTGATATATTATCCAAGCTCATTGGAGCATAATCCATTAGCACAGAACCTAATAGCAAGCTGGCGCTAAGCCCCGCAATTTTCAAATCAAGATTGTTTGAAAATGAGTACGGTGAACTATTTTTTTCTTGCCCCATACCAGGAGAAGATACAATTGTTATAAGTAGTAAAACTATTCGTGTTAGCTCAATACTATTTTTATTCATATTCTTATAATACTACCCATTAAGTGAAAAACATATTAGTGAAATTAAAGAAGAGTTGAGAAAAAATCGAATTAAGGCAAAGTCTAACAGAATTTTAAATTAAATATTTTAATTTTCTTTTTCCACCCAGTTTTTTGCCCTCTGCACCGCTTTTTGCCAATTTTTCTTAATCGAATGCAGGTCTATTTTTGAAGGAATAAATTTCTTATCTACTTCCCAGAGCGATTGTATCTCTTCAATATTTTTCCAATATCCTGCGCTTAAACCCGCAAGAAAAGCTACTCCTTGTGCTGTTGTTTCAATAATCTTCGGTCTTACAATTTTTAACCCAGCTATATCAGATTGTATTTGAATGAGTAGATCATTCGCTGACGCGCCACCATCAACTCTAAGTTCTTTTATTTTAATATTAGAATCCAAAGACATGGTTTCAATAACGTCCAGACTTTGTAAAGCAAGTGCCTCTAGTGCAGCCCTAGCAATATGCCCTTTTTTTGTGCCACGCGTTAATCCAATGATTAATCCAGTACCGAACTGATCCCAATGAGGAGCACCAAGGCCCACAAAACCAGGGACAAAATAGACTCCTCCATTATTTTCAACAGATTTTGCTAAAGTTTCAATTTCTTCAGCTGATTCTATGAAATCAACATTATCACGTAGCCATTGTACTAAAGCTCCACCTATGAAGATACTCCCCTCTAAAGCATAGCTCACCTCATTATTGATTTTCCATGCAATTGTCGTGAGGAGTTTATTTTTTGATTTAATAGCTTGCGATCCAGTATTCATCATTAAAAAACAACCTGTTCCATAAGTATTTTTGACCATTCCAGGATTAACGCACATTTGACCAAAAAGAGCAGAATGTTGATCGCCCGCTATTGCTCCTATCGGAATTGCTTTACTAAAAATATCCGGGTCTGTATTTCCATAATAATCACTACTTTGCCTGACATCAGGTAACATAGATTTTGGAATATTAAAAAGATTAAGTAAATCATTATCCCAATCTAATTCATGAATATTAAATAGCATTGTTCTGCTAGCATTGGTAACGTCAGTAGCATGGACTTCCCCTTTTGTCAATTTCCACAGTAACCAAGAATCTACCGTACCAAAAGCTAACTTTCCATTTTCAGCGCTTTTTTGAGCTCCATCAACATGATCTAAAATCCAACGAATTTTTGTGGCAGAAAAATAAGAATCTATTAAAAGACCTGTTTTATCTTGAACTATTTCTACATGGCCATCTGCTTTTAATTTGTCACAATATTCCGATGTCCTACGATCTTGCCATACAATAGCCTTGTGTAGTGCTTTACCTGTTCCTCTATCCCAAACCACTGTCGTTTCTCTCTGGTTTGTGATTCCTATAACAGCTAATTCAGAGATGTCTATACCTGATTTTTGCAGTACACTGTCAATCGTGAGTTTTTGGATTTCCCATATCTCAATAGGGTCATGTTCGACCCATCCAGGGTTAGGATAAAATTGTTTAAGCTTTTCTTGAGCAATATTCAGGATTTTCCCCTTTTTATTGAATAAGATAGCTCTTTGGCTAGTTGTTCCAGCATCTATGGCTAATACATATTTAGACATTTAAATATAATGACTGTCTCAAACAGACTTTGTTTTGTGAAATTGATAAAATTGAAGTAACCATAATCATAAAAACAAAATTAATATGAAAATTATATATAGTTTTAGTCATTCTTGATACTTTCATTTGATACATATTATAAATTAAAATGCCATGAACAATAATGAAATCTGAAAAAATACTTTAAATATCATACACTATTAAACTTTTCATATTTAAGAAAATTTATGACAATAAAAAAAAGAATAACTATTGTATTTATTGTTTATCTCTCCAAAATAATTTGAGTAAAATAAGAGCAAGGATATAAACACACAAAAATGATTAATCATCCATTATCTAACCTTCTATCACAAACAAAATTTTTAGAAAACATCGCTGAACAGCACGGAACGCCAACGTATGTTTACTCAAAAAGAAGATTAGAAGAAAATATTAGTAGGCTCTCCAGTGCAATAAGTCAGAGTTTCACTAAACATCAAATTTATTATGCCGTAAAAGCAAATAGTAATATTCAAATTATAAGAACACTCAAAAATGAGTTTAATGATTTAGGATGTGATTGTTCTAGTCCCGGCGAATTATTTGCAGCAAGTAAAGCGGGGCTAAATATGTCTGATTGCGTTTACACTGGTAATTACGAGTCATTGGAAGATCTACAGATTGCATATGATTCAGGCGCTGAAATCAATTTAGATGATTTGAACTCTTTTAAAAGGCTCAAGACTATCGGCATTCCCGATTACATAAGCTTTAGATTAAATCCAGGCAAAGGGCACGGGCAGTTTAAAGGTATTATTACTGGCGGTAAAAATTCAAAGTTTGGTATTCCGAAAGAAACTATAGTTGAAGCATATAATGTCGCAAAATCATCAGGTGTCAAAAAATTTGGGCTTCAATGTCATGCTGGTTCTTCAACACTAGACGCAAAGACCTTCAGTGATATAACCAAACAAATATTAAAATCTGCTAGAGAAATCGAAGATAATCTAGGACAAAAATTAGAAAAAATAAGTATCGGAAGTGGGTTTGGTATACCCTACCGAGATGAAGAAGAACCATTGGATTTAGAACAGTTATTCCAAAATACAAAAAGAACCTTTAAAGATTTCTATGGTGAAGATAATTCAAGCTGGCCGACATTATGCATTGAACCAGGACGAATACTCGTAGCAGATACTGGTTTTATCCTTACAAGAGTGACTGGCATCAAATCTTCATACAAAGAATTTGTAGGGCTTGATGCTGGAATGGAAACCTTAATGAGGCCTGCTCTCTACGGCGCGTTTCACAGAGTCCAAAAAATTGGACACATTGATGAAAATGATACTATCATATATGACATTACTGGAAGAATCTGTGAGAATACTGACCGAATATCTGAGGGTTATAAAATGCCCGAGATGAAAGAAGGGGAACTATGCGCAATCATGGATAGTGGCGCATATGGATATTCAATGTCACATAACTTTAACACACGACCTCGGTCATCTGAAGTTTTAGTTGATGAGGAAGAAGTGTCACTAATAAGAAAAAGAGAAACTATAGAAGAGTTATTTAGGGGTTGCGATGTATAGAATATTATTTTTTTATTTGACAGCCCTCTCCTTCCTATTATCTCAAAACCATCAAAGTATACACCAGCAACAGTTAGAATATTATAACGCCAATTATATTGTGCCAAAAAATACAGATACCACTGTCGTTATCAGTTCAATATCACCAAGGTCCAGAGTACCTTCGAAAGAAGTTTTTGGATATCATCCTTATTGGATGGGAACAGCATGGACGAACTATAATTTCAATTTAATATCTACACTTGCCTATTTCAGCGCTGAAATAACACCAACAGGCGGAATTAGTAACTTGCATGGTTGGCCCGTAGCTAGTTTAATTAATGAAGCACATGCTCATGGAACGAAAGTTGTATTATGTGCTACCCTTTTCAGTAGCGCTAGTATTACTACACTGCTGAGTAGTGCTGAAAATCGCCAAAACCTAATTGATAATTTACTTGCCCAGGTACAGGCAGGAAACGCTGATGGTGTAAATATTGACTTTGAGTCTTTTCCCTCATCGCAGCGGAGTAATATGGTGACTTTTATTACAGACCTTACTGAAACTTTCCATTCTGCAATCCCAGGTTCTCAAGTAACCTTAGCAATGCCCCCAATTGACTGGAGTAATGCCTGGGACTACAATGCCTTAGCTTCTATTAGTGATGGGTTATTTATTATGGGTTATAATTATCATTACAGCGGCAGTTCAACTACTGGACCGAACTCCCCATTGTCTGGTCCTGGATACACACTTACATGGTCAGTGCTAGATTATTTAAATAAAACAAATTTTCAGGCGGATAAGCTAATTCTTGGAGTCCCCTATTATGGATTTGAATGGGCATCATCTTCAAATGCTGCTGGAGCAAATACAAGTGGAACAGGCAGTGCAAAATTCTACTCAGAAATTGAAGGATTAGCCCAATCTTATGGGAAGTTATGGCATTCTAGTTCTCAAACCCCTTGGTATAATTATAATAACAATGGCTGGAATCAAGGATGGTATGATGATAGCCTCTCTCTTTCATTAAAATACGACTTCGCACTATTTAACAACTTAAAGGGAGTTGGAATTTGGGCTTTAGGCTATGATGATGGTCGTCCAGAACTTTGGGATTTACTATATAATAAGTTTGGTGAAAGTGCACCACCGATAAAGCCGTCTAACCTCTTCATGAAAAATATAGGTCAAGGATCAATCAAAATTGATTTCGAAAGTTCCGATAATTCGTCGGAGTTTATAGTTTTAAGAGGATTTCTAGAAGTAGTCGGAGGACTAGACACCGTTGGGGTTTACTCTGAAAAACCTATCATCATTAACAATTTAAATGAAGGTGAAAGTTATTTTCTTAGTGTTGTTGCAAAAAACTCTCTTGGGAATAGCGAGCCGACAGAAATGCTTGGTATAGTTCCTTCAAATAATGAAGTAAACGTTCTTATCGTTAATGGATTTGATAGAATTAGTGGAACGAATAATACATTTGATTACATCCGCCAACATGGCAGCGCATTTAATAATCATGGCCAAGCATTTGACGCTGCGTCAAACGAAGCAGTCGTTAGCCAACAGATTGATCTGCAAGACTATCAATTTGTTGATTGGATGCTTGGAGAAGAAGGCACTTCAACTAGCGTATTTTCTTATTCTGAACAAAATTTAATTACTACCTATTTAGAATCAGGCCGATTTCTATTTATTTCAGGATCAGAAATTGGTTATGATCTTGAAGATCAGGGAAGCACTACGGATAGAGATTTTTATCAAAACTATTTAAAAGCTGATTACATATCAGATGCTGCCGGTGGGCACGAAGGTGTCTATAGTGGCTATGGCTATAGTGGCTCAATCTTTGATGGAATAAATGTTATTAATTATGATGATGGAGGCCATGGCACCTATAATGTTGATTGGCCTGATGGCATAAAACCACTTGGTGGCGCCTCATTCTGTGCTGCATTTTCCGGCGTAGATCAAAATAGCTCTGGCGGAATGGGTATTCAATATATTGGCTCTTTTGGGTTAAGTAATCTTACAGGGGGACTCGTTTATTTATCTGTTGGGTTTGAAACAATCTATCCTGAAGAAAAAAGAAATGAACTCATGTCAAAAATAATAACATCTTATGAATCGCAACTAAAAATAGAGGATTCGAAAAGTATACAACCTAAAACCGTAAATATAAAAAATATTTATCCAAACCCATCAAACAGCTCAATTACTATTTCATTTTCTGTATTATCATCAAATACTACTGTTGATTTAAGCATTAAAAACATCTTAGGCCAAGAAGTATATAAAACTTCTATTAAACCAGTATCAGTTAATGAAAAATGGACATGGAATGGCACTCAGCAGAATGGTTTTATTGCTCCGTCAGGAAATTATTTTATTTCAATCAGTCAATCAAATGAGATTTCAACAAGAAAAATAACACTGCTAAAATGAATCTATATCTGAAAATATTTTTTTATTTGTGTTTCATATTATTACCAATCAATTGCCAACAGAATAAAAAAAGTATAGGAATCCATCAAGCACAATCAATGTATTTTCAAAATAAAAGGAAACCAATTAGTGCAAAAATAACTGTTCTAAATGGTATTGATGTGCTCCTTGAAAAAAAACTGCATTTCATACAATCAAGAAAAATTGCGTTAGTAACTAACCATAGTGGAGTTGATAAAAACTCCATTCCTAATTATAAACGACTAATGGAAATTGATGATGTAGAATTAAAAGTTATTTTTTCTCCAGAGCATGGCCTTTTTGGAGAGTCTGAAGCTGGTGAAAAAATAAATTATACTGATATTGAAAAACTGCCTAAAGTCATTAGTTTATATGGTGGAACACGAAAACCAAGCGCTGAAATGCTTGAAGGCGTTAACCTTATCATCTATGATATCCAAGATATCGGAGCGCGTTTTTATACTTATATTTCAACATTAGGACTTGTGATGGAAACTGGTGCAGAACTAGGAATTCCTATATTAGTTCTTGATAGACCGAATCCAATTCGCGGAGATATAATTGAAGGTCCTATCCTTGATCTTGCATACAAATCATTTGTTGGACATTACCCAATTCCTACTCGATATGGAGGTACTGTGGGTGAACTTGCGATTGAAATATTGAAAAATAAGTGGATAGCCTCATTGCCAGAACTTGAAATAATTAAAATGGAAGGATGGCAACCAAACGCTTGGTTTGACCAAACAGACTTACCGTGGATACCACCTTCTCCGAATATTCCAGATCTTAAAACTGCCATAATATATCCGGGGATGTGCCTATTCGAAGCTACAAATGTTAGTGAAGGTCGAGGAACGCCAAATCCTTTTAAATGGATAGGCGCTCCTTGGATTGATGGAAAAAAGCTATCACAGGTTTTAAACAACTTTAAGCTTCCTGGCGTTGTATTCGTTCCAAAAACATTTACACCTCAAACAATAAAAGGAAAGTCTGAGAACCCCAAATTTAAAAATAAAAAATGTAGTGGAATTGAGATCTGGATAACGGACCGAAATCGGTATAGAAGCATTGACGTTGGCGTTTTGACCTTATTTTCCATTTATAATATGTATCCTGATAAGATAAAAATTAAAGAAAGTGGGCTCAATAGATTGTGGGGAAATAGCGGCCTATATAAAAATCTAAAACGCGGAGTAACAGCCGACGATATTTTAAAATATTAGTTCTATGGCTGACTCGCTTACTTTCACCTCTATTTTTTTATTAGGTTGCTTACATGCTTTAGAACCTGGCCATGGCAAAACTTTTTTATTGGCATATACTGTTGGAGGAAAACTAGATTTTCAAAAAATCATACTACTTACCCTCAGTTTATTAGTATCTCATTTTTTAGTACTAAGTATTATTGCTATAATATTTAATATAATTTTAGCAGAGGTCGCCAGTTCTTTTTTGCATGAATTTTCTCATTGGATTGCGCCTGTAATAATTATCAGCTTTGGTTCTTATATTCTTGGAAAAGCCATATATAAAATGAGACATGTTCATTCAAATGATTGTGGTCATAATCATGGGGATTTTGGCGATTCAAAAATAGAAAATCCCATCACAGTTGGTTTGCTAACAGGTATTTTACCGTGCGCATCTTCTCTTGCTGTTGTAATGATGACAGGAATGACTCCCTCTATATATTCTATTATTGGCTTTATATTGATATACGTTCTAGGAATAGCACTTGTACTATTTCTAGTTGTATTAACTTTCAATTTCGCTAAAAATATAATTATTGAAAAATTCAACAATCTTAAAATAAATATAAACCAAGAGGTCCTAAGCGGTTGCTTAATTCTTGGTGTCGGGTTTATTTATCTGACCTATAATTTTTTAGGCCATTCACATTGATTCTATAATGAGGTTGTTCTATTTTTTTAATAAAACAACTTTTAAAGGCTCAACATCATTAAAAGAAGCCAGTTTTGCAATATAGATACCTGAACCTAATTTTTTGCCATCAAAATCTTTACCATCCCAAAAAAGAGTCAATCTTCCAGAAGCTGCATTATTCCGTTCAATCATATTAACTTTTCTTCCTAGAATATCATAAATATTCATTCTGAAATCCATTTGATCTATTAAATCAAAATTAAAAGAAATCGAATTAAAAAATGGATTTGGGTAAGGTGATTTAAAGATTGAAATAGGCGGTATCTCAAAGTAGGATTGTGTGAAATCAAATATTTCAGCTCTAAACCTCGGAAGATCTATCGATACATTATCACCTGGACAAGCCGTTGTACCAAAATAATCACGGTGACCTAATAGCAAAGATGGATCCTGTCCATATGTGTCTGAGATCCAAGAAAAAAGTTTTACTATCGCTTCTCTACTTTCACTCGTTATCTCTTGCAAACAAGATACCTCTGGAGGATGGTAACAACCCAGTAGACAGACACCAATATTACCCGTATTTGCTCCCCCCACATGAGCACCGATAACAGTCTCAGGACGACCTTGGTATATGTTACCTCCTCTATCTACAAGAAAATGGTACCCAATATCATTCCACCCTCTTCCATTTTGATGAAAGTCTTGAATCCAATAAACCTGATCTTTTCCTTCTTCTATATCATCTGCACTACAACAAGCTGCGTGGTGAAGAGTGAGTTTGTCAAAATAAGGATGATAGCTGTAAGATGATTTCGAGTCCTCTGCGCCCCATTCTTCTCTGCTAATTATTGCAGGTTTTGGAACTGTTCCAGATATAGCTCCTAGCCCTTTTGCTAATCCCGGTAGTTCTATATCTATGGGGAAAATGATAATCGACTTTAATTGTATTCTACTTTTTGCTAATATTTTATATGAAAAATAAATTGGTGAATCTTTTATTTCTTTTAAAAATGTTCCAATTGTGTTTTCATCACTCGGTTGATTAAATATCCTACCAAAAATTTGGAGGGAGTCCTCGCCATCTTGAAATATTTTAAAAATGACTTCTTCAATTTCATCACCATAAATATTAAGTGCTGCGCCTTCGATATCTCTTTCAAATAATGGAGATTCGCCTTCTATAATAAAATAGTCTAGACTATCACGAGATGAAAAAGGAGGGTCAACTTGGAGCGTGACTCCAACATCATCAAGCTGAGAAAAAATCAGTGAAGGCAATAATACAAAAGAAACTAAAAAAAACGCTCTATTCATTATAGAGAAGTTGATAAGTGCTATATGTATTAGTAATTAAAACTAATGGATACTCTTTGAACTATCCCTAAAGGGCCAAAATCTGCTGATGTATAATCAATTGTAAAATTATTCGTAGAGTTCAGGATTGGATATTTAAGACCAAAACCAAAGGAGGCGCCTTCGATTGCATCTTTTTTCCCAATGCTAGGATAACCAGCACGAATAGAAAACATATTATTTATATTTGTCTCAAACCCAATGTTTATATATTCATAATTATCATTTGGATGAACAGCATCAAAAGCTAAGAGCACATCTAAATTTTCTTTTTTAACAAGGTAGCCACCTAGTCCGACTCTAAATAGTAGCGGTAATGGGAAAGCATCGGTCTCATACTGTGCATTTACGAATTCAATATTGCCTTGATTTGTCGGATCAGGGTCAACACTTAAATTCATATCTCTACCTGTTAATGAGATATCATTGCCAAAGTTTGCAATACTCGCCCCAAGGATTAAGTTTTTAATAGGTGTATTATACTGGACGCCAATGTCAACACCAACTGTTTGGCCAGTAGAATGCCATATCCGCTGTCTAATATTTTTAATTGTCGCGCCTAATGAAAGGTCATCTGTCAATTTTTTACCAATACTCAGGCCTATTGACATATCTTGTGAGTTGAATTTTTCACCCGTACCAGATGGGTTTTCGACAGTCCTAACTAAATCATCTGGTGTCGTCAGCATAGTAAGTGATAATGAAAAAACGCCTACTCTTGGCCATTCAAAACCAAATGAGCCAAAATTATAATCGGTGCCAGCTAACCAGCCATTATTTTCAAAGTATACTTGAATGCCTTTTAAGTGGGCTAAACCAGCAGGATTCCAAAATCCGCTAGATAAATCATTTGCGATGGCAACATTCGCATTCCCCATTGCTAGACCCCTAGAACCTGCACTGATTTTTAAAAATTGAGCAGCGGTTGTTCCGACCTTAGAAATATCTTGGCTATTCTCTAGCTGAGCTAGACTAAAAGTAGAAGCAATTATTAGAAAGGATACTATATTTTTATAAAATTGCATTATTTAATGATTGCAAACCTTCCTGTCGATTCGTTTCCATCTTCACTCTTAACATGATATATATACATACCAAATGAAACAGGAAAATTATCTGAAGTTGTGAGATCCCAATATTTTATACCATCTTCAATTGCACTGTCATGTTTTAAAGACTTTACTATTTCACCAGACATTGTATAAATATCGATTGTACAATTTGCTGGGATATTTGCGAAATAAACTCTTCGTGGTCCTCTATCTAATGGGTTTTGAAGATCTAGAGGTTCAATATTACTCGAAACAACATAAGGATTAGGCACTACATAAATATCATCCATATTATCCTTTTCAACCACCTTATCTTCCTTTGCAGATGAAGTAGTGAATGTAAATTTATCATCAGAAAAGGACCTTGTTGTAAATATAGAAAAAATGTCTCCTGAAGAAGGTGAAACTGGAGCATCTGTCGTGTCAAATGTTAGCTCCCAAGAAAATGAATTCATTGTAGAGTCCTGAAGAATTATAATACGCTCACCAGGATTCCAAAGGCTATCAAAGGGAGCACTTTCAATTAGGACAAAAGGTAATTGTTTTTGCTCGAAACCTCTTGTTGTTTCCCATATTTCAAAATTTGCTTTGACATATTCATATCCAGGACGATAATTACTACTAACGGTATCACTAAACCAACGAAGCTCGTAGTCAGCTGGATATTTATTAGCACCTAGATTGTTGAATGGTTTGACAGTTGGCTCCCAGTTAGTTAAAGTACTAGCATTCCAACCTATTTTTTGTTCTTCTAAAGCCAAACCCTGATTTTGAACAGACAAAGTCATACCATCAAAAATTGGATTCCCTTCCTCTAAGCTTAACTTTTTACTATTCACAATAGGATAATAAATAAACGTTGCGGTTATTTCTTCAGATTCGGCTATTGCGCCATCCGCATAAATTAAAATTTGACCATCCTTATCCAATAAATCATAATCAACACCACTGCTAAGCAATGCGCCATTAGAACCGATAAGTTTGAAACTCAAACTATCAATGTTTTTGTAAGATAATTTATGATAATTACCCAATCGCGCTGTCAATGTGTCTGATACTTCTTTTTCATCTAAGACACTATAACTAAGCCCATCGTCTTCATTAAAAACAATCTGAAAATTATTTTGATCTTGTATCGAAGAAGGATCAATGATTTCTAGATTAATTAATCCGGTACCATTACCTTGAACTTGACTTGGTGCATTATTTGTTATTGATGAAGCGACATAACCTGCTGTCATTGTTCTTGGAACTACTGCTATCGTGTTGACGTCTAATAAAATTTCCCCTGTTTCAGGGTTTACTGTAATTGTTTTTGAACATTCTACAGGTGCAACTTCTAATGCAGCATCTCCATGATCATAAGAAACAACAGCGTAGTAATATTTTTGCCCATTGACGACATTATTTGAATCTACGAATACATGACGCAAACCCGTATTGTTTCCTAAATTATAACTAACACCTCTTCCAGAATAAGGTATTTGACTAAGACCAGTATAATCATTTACTAAATCAAATTTAGCAGATGCTCCATCCACTGTCTTTAAAGGTTCAAACAAAAATTTAGAACCATTTGCATCCGTGATTGTTTGCTGATCTAAGAAAGAAGGATCTGTTGAACGATAAATTACATAACCCTCAAAGTCATAGGTTTCTGTAATCGGATCAAAGCTAGATTCTGCAACATCATCCCAATACAACGTTACCTTTTGATCACCAGGGACCGCGGTAACATTTGGTTTTTCCGGTGGCTTAGCAAATTGATAGTTTTTTTCGTAAATATCTTGCGCAGTAGTCGCATTCAATGTCAAATCATCATAATCTTGGCCAACTATTAACGCAATACTGAATCTTCTAGACTCATTTTTAGGCAAGCTTATGGGACCTGAGCTGTAAATAAATATATAGTCTCCAGCTTGAACAGAATTGGCTGAATCAAAGACACCAGGCGTTAAATAATTTTCAAAAATAAATTGATCATTTGATATTCTATTTTGACTCGTGAATGGCGGTGAGGCAAATCCAGTTAAACCTACCATGTCAGACTCATCTAAATCTGTCCAATCTATATTTGGTTCTCCCGGCTTTCTTAAATCAAATTGATCTCCAGGAGTTGGAACGCCATCATCTTCACCTTCATCTCCTGTATTTGGGATACCATCAATACCAACATCGTGCTTTTCAACATTCCAATCACCATCTTCATCTATACCATTGTCCTGTCTCTCATCGAGTAAACCATCATTGTCATTATCAATACCATCATAGGGCTGACCAGGACTCTCTAAAAACTTATATCCAAAGTAACCCGGCTCTTTTCCTGATACATCAGAAATTCCATCTGCATCCCAACAGTAAACCATATTAAGGTCACGATCAAAATAAGATAAATCATCTTGCCAATTAGAAGGACCGCCAACGTGGGGATCACCCCACATTCCAAAGGTAACCTCTTCAAGGTCTTTATCACTTTTATTCGTCACTTTATAAATTAGAAAAATTATATCTTCAGCTAACGGATTCGCCCATTGGTAATACCTTGATTCTATTTCAATCCCCAAACCGCGTTTCGTAGAATCGCTAGTAAAAGGATAGTAGTCAAATTCTTTATTTGTTCTATCATCCACCACAAAGAAGGACTCCAGATCAGAATTTGAAGCACCTTGCCTAAGAGCACCAGGCCAAACGTAATCTTTCAAATTAGGATTATACCAACCAAACGGCCAACTATCTGGTTTTCCATCACCATCTCTATCTAAATCATTACTAGTTGGAATATTCTCACTAGTTGGGTCGCCGTAAGGGACTGTTAAGTCATCATTAAAAGCCAATGGTTCCCAACCATAAAACTCTAAACCATCAGGAGAGACTTCTCCCCCTAAAGAAGTTAATCCATCACTAATCATTCTAGCATACCATGAAGTGTCACCATTTGATACTTCATAAAAAGCATCTTGATGACCATCAGATAATAAAGGAACTTTTGCACAAATAAATGGTCCAAACTCATATCCATAGCCTAGTGTCTCCCAGACAATGTCTGTGACTCTATTACCTGGACTACTAATCGAGCCGTAATTCCATATTTCGGTCGTTATTTTATTGCCGTTTAAAATCGCTTTTTGCCTTGGCAAAATTTGCTCATCAGTTGTTTCAGCTTTCCTAGACGCTGAAAGCCTATCTCTCCATCTATAGTAGCGATCATGATCACGCTTTGTCCAATTTTTCTTTGGTCCATCAATATACCAATCAATATCTTTTCCAAAAGGCCATTGACCATATAGATTTGAAAATAAAGATCCGACACAAAAAGTAATTAATATTATTATTCTCATCATACTATTTTATAAATCCAGACTTAATCCTACTTTAAAAGACCTAGGAGCAGAATAATAATTTGGCCTCGTGACATAATCTTCCCATGTATGAAGACCAGGCATTCCATAATTTTCAATCAATTGCTCAGACTCTTGATTACTACGATATTCATATGTGTACTTTGCTGTTCCAGTATCATCAAATACATATCGTTCATTACGAAGATCAAATAAATTATATACCCTGACAAATAATGCAACCCTATATCCTTGAACTGACACTCTCGTTTCTAACTTTGCATCAACATTTCTTTGAATAGGTTTCCTGCCACTATTTGGCTTAGGAATGAAGTTTGCATTTGGAATGGATGGCGTGTAAGGCCAACCCGTTGAGATTTTTCCAATGATACCAAGTGTCGTTTTTGATGGGTCTCCAACAATCAAAGTTGTATTAAGTAAATGAGACTGATCCCATGATAAAGGTACAATAAGCTTCTCTTCCTCTGTACCACTAAGCGCACTAAAGTAAAAAGACCCAGAGTTAACAGAGTTTCCTTCAGATTTCTGGTAGGTATAATCTACCCATAAGCTCGTTCTTGACACCGGGTCATACCTTTTAGTAATAGATAGCGTCAAGCCCCTTGCGCTTCCATAATCTTTGTTTAAATATATTGAATAATTAGAAGGGCCATAGTTTGGACTATTATATCGAATACTCTGTAAAGCTAAAAGCTCACGAATATCTTTATAAAACACATTAAAGTCCATTCCAATTAGATTACCGAACTGTTGTTGAAAGCCAAATTCATACAAAACTGTTTTTTCTGGTTTGAGGTCAGGATTTCCAACCGTTGGTGCCAGTCCTGCACCAAAATAACTTTCTCTATATAGATTCCTTAAAGTTGGCATTTGATAAAAATGCCCATAAGAAAAGTGGAAAATACCTTTCTCCGTTATAGGTAAAGAGACGCCAACCCGGGGAGAGACCATTGTCTTTGTTTTCGCTTCTTTTTGGTCTGCCTCGGGATAAAGCAAATTAGCAATAGTTGAATCATTAGGAACAAAGACATCATAACGAATACCAGCGTTCATTATCATAGAGCTATATTCCATTTTATCTTGGATATAAGCTGAATACTGAACAGCATCTTTATCATAGAAAATGTGATAAGGAGATTTATTCTCAGATAATACAGTTGGTTCATCAAAATTTTGATCAAATAGCACAGTAAGGTTTCTTTCAACTAAATTATCATTTCTAAAACTAAACCCAGTTTTTATTTCATGGTTAGAGCTTATTTGGCTCGTGAAGTCGAACTTACCGCCAACAGATTTTGAGTTTCTATATGTATGCCCCATCTGCGTACCACCAAATAAAAAAGTAGCAGATGTTGGCTCAGTATTAATATAGTCTGTATTTACGTACCGCTGATCTAATGTATCTGCATATAAATAATTCTTATAATCAGTATCACTAAAGAAGACATTGCCTTCATAGAAACTTTTTGGAGAAAGTGAATGATTGATTTGCAATGAATGGTTATTATTTTGTGTGTAGCCAGTGGCTATGCCTTCAGGGTTGTATTTATAAGCATGTGAATAGCTCTTACTTTGAGACTGAGACATAATCGATTGAGTAGATATTTTAATCCTCGGTGAGAGTCTCCACGTAAATTTTGAAAGAAAGTTATTGCTCTCGCTAGGGTTCATTGGAACATAATTACTATCACCGGTCATTTGGATATACCAATTCCCACTGGGCGGGAAATAAGCAAAATCACCAGGAGAATGTTCTCTTATACCATTAAGATAACCTTCACTTTGGTTTCTCCTTACAGAAATATTAAACGTTAATTTATCACCTAAACCTGGAATCACCGGTCCAGACACAAATGCATCTAAGGTGGTATTTGCCGTAAAAGACTGATCGGAAATATTAGGAAAAATATCTTCTGCATTTGAATTATAATCACCGGCATAATAAGAAAGACTACCTTGATATTTTTTGCCACCATCTTTTACTTTTACGTTCACAACTCCACTCATCGCGTTCCCATATTCTGCATTGAAAGCGCCACTAACGAGCTTCATTTCTTCCAGAGCTTTATTACTTAAACCGACTGCTAATGAGTTTGTGAAAAACGGGTTTGACATAGAAACACCGCCGATATAATACCCAACTTCATTGCTTCTACCACCTCTGACATGCAAAGCACCATCAGCACTTTTATTTACACCTGCATGTGTTGATAGAACGCCAAGGAAAGATTCAACCGGCATATCTGCAATTTCCTTAGCCGTTGTAACCCGTTGAGAAGCAGTTAAGTCTTTCTGAATTAAAGGTCTTTCCGCAACAACAGTGACCTCTTGACCTTCCACAACTGATTCATCGAGTTTAATATTGATTTCTGTGGTTTGAGATGTCGTAATCCTGACATTTTGAAGAACAACTGGAGCAAACCCGATAGCATCCACCCTAACAGAATACGTTCCTGGAGGGATGTTTAAAATTACAAATCTTCCATCCTGTGCAGAAGCTGCACCCAAATATGTATCGGCAATCATTATATTGACGCCTACAGCAGGAGCATTATCAGACTTTTGAGTTATTGTGCCAGTTAGCTTACCATTTGAACTAAATAAGAAACCTGAGAGGAGTGTGAGGAATATAAATTTTTTCATTTTTAAAAACTAAAAAACAAGGGAGAACGTAGTAGTTCTCCCTTGTTTGAGTAAAGTAATTAAACGGAGCTTATTACTTAAGCAAGGTCATGCTTTTGACCTTCTTCATGCCTGCCCACTCTAGACTGTAAAAATACATTCCAGTTGAGACTTGAAGACCATTTGTATTTTTCCCATTCCACATCACCTTGTGAGTACCTGCAGAAACTAATTTGTTGTTAACCAGTGTATTTACCAGCTGGCCATTAACGTTATAGATCTTAATAGATACTTTACGATTAATAGGTAACGTGTATTGAATAGTCGTATTAGGGTTGAACGGATTTGGATAGTTCTGTTCTAAACGATATTCTTCAGGAGAAATAAAGGTAATTGGATCATCTGTAGCCAGCTGTTCTGAACCGTTTTCTAGAAGTACAAACTCCCAGTTTTTAGGGTTAACAACTCTTGTTTCTACAACGATATTTGAGTCACCAGTAGCATCCCAAGTAATATCTTTGTGTGTTAAAGAATCAGGATTACTTTGGAAAGACATGAGTATCTCTTTTTTACCATCACCATCAAAATCTAGAAGATCATAGCCCCAGTTTGTCTGGATCTTTTGAGGAAATCCCCATTTTCTTTTGTAGGTAGTAACTGCTGTACCAGTTGAATCTGTTGTAGTCGTTCTTTCCGCTACATCGAGCTCACCATAGTAGACAGCTTTTTGAAGATAACTTGAAGCTGATGAAGGATCAGGTCCAATATACTCATGAGCAATAACTTGCGGTCTTCTACTGCTAGTACCACTAGTAAAAATATGATGGTTGTCTCCACCATCGTATCCATTACCAATACCACCAATTATGTTACCACCACCAAAGCCAACTCTTTTGACTTGACCTGGTCCAATCATAGTTACGTCATCAGTTGCATCATAGTCAACAACATATAATTCCCCTGAATTAGCTGCATAACCAAAACCTGCGCCATATGTTGCGAAATACGCTTCTTCATTTCCATCGCCATCAACATCTGCTTTACTTCCACCATTCAACGAGTGCTGGTCGTTACTAGCAGCTTGATAGAAACTACCCATTGATGTCGTATCATAAGTATCAGCTCCAGTTACTGCAATAGTATGGAAATTAAAATTATTCCATTGATGTCCTAAGATTTCTCTTTGTCCATCACCATTCAAATCTACTGGAAGTGCATGGTAAGGAGATCCGCCACCGAAATCATTGTAATCAGTATGCAACTCAACAGACCATGTTTCAAAGCTACCGCCTGAATTGTGAACGATGTCATCTCCTGCAGCAATAGAGGAGACTATCATACCCTTAGAGCCATCTCTTACTACTGAAATCAATTCCTGCTGACCATCACCATCGATATCATCAATTTCAAATCGTTCATGACGAAGATTTTTATTGTTGTCGTCTGTACCGTTATACAAGCCATTTATAGAAGAAAATGTTGTTCCATAGTTATCACTACCAACTACACCATCCCATTCATAAATATGGAAACCAACAGCGTCAGCTTCACTAACAGGAAATACAATTTCATGTTTACCATCACCATCAAGATCGCCAACATTCACACTTCTTGTACTGAATCCGTATCGTAACGAATCTGGTATCGGAGACTGCCATACAACGTCAAAGGCATTGTTTGCACTATCAAATTCATAAACTGAGACTCTTCCAGCATAACTTGTAGTAACTACTTCATGCTTGCCGTCTTGGTCCATATCCATACCACCTTTTACAGCTCTTGTATTATTGTACGAACTGACTTCACCAGCAGCTGTTGCAGAATCACCCATAGCAGCAGTTCCATAACCGGCAACTGTCCAACCAGTTCCCGCATTTAAGGTTTCATTGCCACCATCATTACTCCATGAAAAAGGAGCATGCTCAACAACTAAGAGTTGTGCTTGAGAAGCTTCTGTCGCATAAAGGTTTGAAATAACAACTTCATGGTTTCCATCTCCATCTAAATCAGAGTTTGGAATTGAAAGAGGATAGTATCTATCTAATGGACCACCTTTACTTGAAAGTATAGTTGTAGTCTCGTAAGACATTGCATCCTTAGGATTAGATCCAACGTATTCTATCCATAATACTGTTTCACCAGTTCCAGTTCCAACAATGATATCTGGCTTACTGTCACCATCTATATCACCCATTCCAGCACCTCTACTTGAAGCTCCACCGAATGCTAAAACTTCAGTAAAGTCCGCAGCTGTAATATCAGCAACACCGTTACCGACCACAGGACTCATTTTTAGTTCATCTACAAAGATACTGCTAACATCAGCACCACCAGTATACGATACACCTACCTGAACTATCGTTGCTCCAGCAGGAACCCTACCAAAAATCTCTAAAGGTGTCCAAGAATTTAGAGAAGCAGCAGTTGATGTCACTGGAAGTGTTTTAGTATCCGAGCTAATGAATGCATAATTAGGACCAAAATACTTCGCAAAAAGTGTCGCGGTACCTGATGCTGCTGTAGTAGTTGGGCTCCCAACTATAACATGAGCAGATGCATAAAACTGCAA
>CAJQGZ010000065.1 GCA_905478065.1 uncultured bacterium
AAAGTTTTATCTTATTTGTCTTTAACTCCTTATTCAAAAAAATATATGATTTTTAGTTTTTCAATTGTTGCTGTTGTTGAAAGTTTAAGTTTTGGATTGTTTTCAGCTATATTGTTTTCAGCAATTATTCCTTATCCCTTTGGGATTATTCAAACATTTGGATTTATTTTTTATTTTTGTATTTACACATTTTTATTAGCAAATATCTTTATAACTGTTTCTATTATTTCGGATAAATTATCTACTCTGTTCATTTCTTTATTTGGCTTTATATTTTTTATATTTTTTGGAAGTAGTCTGCTTATTAGTCTTGATTTTTATCCGCCAACAATAAATAGCATTTTATCTTTCTTGCCTTTGGTAATGTGTATTAAATCAATGCAATCTTATTTGTTTAGTGGATTTATTGATTGGGCTTTTACCATTATTCCAGTCCTTTCTAGCTTTTTACTATTGTTTATAAATTCAATCCTCATAAAAAATAAACTTAAACAATAAATTAACGTTTTAATTATTTAGTTTGTTTTTAATTTTTTGAAAATATGATATAATTATTTAGCCTGTTTATCTTGAATATTAAAAAAAATAAAATAATTGGCCCAAAAGCTTATATTAACTTAGATATTTGCCGTTCAAACTTGTCAGCTATTAAGAAAATGATTGGTGGTAGAAAACTTCTCTGCGTCATTAAAGCTAACGGTTATGGCCATGGGGCAGTTCAGATTGCTAAATCAATCGAAAATATTGAAAATGTGCAATTTGCGGTTTTTTCATTTGAAGAAGCTCTTGAACTTCGAGATGCAAATATACAAAATGACATACTAGTGTTTTCGAGGATGCAATCACAATATATTAAGTCAGCGCATGAAAATAATATTATTTTAAATATTTCTACTATTGAAGATATAGATGAAATTAATTCTTACTTTTTGTTAAATGGCGCTTGCCCTAGATATCATTTAAAGTTTGATACAGGTATGACTCGTTTGGGATTTAATCTTAAAGATGCTAGTCTGATATATGGTAATCTTAATAAAAATATAGTCACATATCTTGAAGGCGTGTACACGCATTTTGCTACTGCAGATGAAGGGGACTTGTCTTATGCCACTAAGCAGTTGAAAAATTTTAAGACAGTGATTGAAAAGGCTCACGAATATGGAATTAAATTTAAAAATATACACTGTTCAAATAGCGGAGCTATTATCAATATCAAAGATTCGTATTTTAATATGGTTCGTGTAGGTATGTTGTTGTATGGTGCCTTGCCTTCTAATGAAGTAAAAGACAACATTGGAATAAAACCCGTGATGAGTTTTTACGGTAGCATAGTAAATGTTAGGAAAGTAAAAAAAGGAACGCCTATTAGTTACGGTGGTGTTTATAAAAGTACTTCTGAAACTAATATAGGCGTTATCCAAACTGGTTTTGCCGATGGTTTCCCGCGTCCTTGGTACCAAGATGGATATGTTAATTATAAAGGTAAAAACTATAAAATTGCAGGACGAGTTTGCATGGATCAATTAATGATAGATTTTGGAAAAACAATTCCAATCGTTGGTGAGGATGTTTTATTTTTTGGTGAGAATGAAGTTGGTCAAATTAGAGTTGAAACCATTGCTGAAAATATAAATAGTACTGCTTATGTTTTGCTTACAGCTATTGGTGGTAGGACAAAATATATTTATTTAAATCAATAAAATATGATTAAAAAATTATATAATCAGAAAAGTAAAGAAATGCTTATAGAAAATCTAGAGGCTGAAACATTCAATCGTATTACATGTTCATTTTATAATTATATAAAAATCAATAGCCCAACCAATTTTAGAGATACTCTTTATTCTGTTTTTCATACTTTGAATATTTTTGGTAGGATATATGTCGCAGATGAAGGTATAAATGCTCAAATAAGTGTACCAAGTCATAATTGGGTTAATTTTTTAAAAAGAATAAGCGAAATTGGTGAATTATCTGATATTCAAATCAAAAAAGCGATTAGTGAAGGTATATCATTCTATAAATTGGTAATTAAAGTAAAAAAAGAAATAGTTGCATACGGCATTCCGAAAAATGAATATAATATGAAAATAATTGGTAAGCATTTAACTACTGATCAATTTAATCGTGCTCTAAATCAAGAACAAACAACTATAATTGACATGCGCAATATATATGAAAGTGAGGTTGGGAAATTCAAAAATGCTGAGATACCGCAAGTAGAAAAATCAAAAGAATTATTACCTGAAGTAAGGAGAATGCTAAAAGGAAGAGAACATCACCAAGTTCTACTTTATTGTACTGGAGGTATACGTTGTGAAAAGGCGAGCTCATTTTTAATAAATGAAGGTATAAAAGATGTAAAGCAATTACAAGGTGGTATAATCCAATATGCACATGATATAAAAAAATACGGAATGAAATCTAAATTTGTTGGGAAGAATTTTGTGTTTGATGCTAGACTTGGAGAACGTGTTTCAGATGATATTATATCAAACTGTCACATATGTAATAAATCTTCTGACATCCATCGAGATTGTAAAAATGATGCCTGTCATATATTATTTATACAATGTGAAGAATGCGAGCGTGATTTAAATGGCTGTTGCTCAGATAAATGCAAAGAGATAGCCTCTTTACCAATTGAAACTCAAAAAGAGCTTAGAAAGAACCAAAATACGCCTGATAAAAGACGGTACTTTAAAAGTCCACAATTTTCAGCAATTGATAATTGAATTTACCTGTCTTATATACTTTCCGCCGATGTCCTTATGCAATGAGAGCTCGTTTAGCGATGTACTATTCAAAAATAAATTATGAACATCGAGAAATCTCATTAAAAAATCGGCCAAGAGAACTTTATAATATATCATCTAAAGGGACAGTGCCAGTCTTAGAACTGCAAACAGGCAAAGTAATTGATGAAAGTTTTGAGATAATGCAATGGGCTATTTCTTTAAATGATCCTAAAAGATGGTTTCATAATTCAAAAGAAAAGCAATTAGAAGCTATTTTTGCGAATGACTTTCATTTTAAAAAATGGTTAGATAAATATAAATATCATGTTAGATACCCTGATTATGAAAAAAGTTTTTATCGTTCGGAGTGTGAAAAAATATTAGATAATTATGAAAGAATATTAGAGCGTTCTGATAATCTCTTTGGTAATCAAATTTCTTTAGGCGATATTGCCTTACTACCTTTTATTCGACAATTTGCTAATGTAGACATAAACAGGTTTAATGAAATATTTGTCAATTTGTCAAAATGGCTTGAGCAATTAGTACAACTAGATATTTTTAATAATATGATGAAAAAATTTGATGTTTGGGAGAATCGAAACGAACCCAATAATATTATTTTTGACGAATAATATTATACATGATCCTCATCAGGGTTACGTACCCATGATCTTCTATTTTTAAAAGATTTTATTTTCATATTAGCCCAATCATTTATGATATCTTTGATTTTATCCAGTTGCTCTTGATTATCTTTTATTGAGTCATCTAATGTCTTCAACATTTCATTTCGCTGCTCATCAACTTCAATTTCACTTTGGTTATCATGGTCAGCTATTTCATCTCTTTTTTTTGCAAATTCTGATTGACGTGATTCAACTTCTTTGATTTGACCTTGGTTGCTCCATGTTATCGCAAAGCCAATGATGATAAGGGCAATTATAAGTAAAATACCGCTGTCCATTTGTTAATTTCCTATCATTATTGGTTGAAGTCCAAGTCCTACCCAGTAAAATGTGATCATTACTATCATAATAATCAAGGCAGCCGGCCAAGCAAAGGTTGCCATTCTTATAAAGTCTTTTGCATCTAGTAGCCCTGCTGAATAAACAACAGAACTGGCTGGAGTTCCGATAACTAGCCAAAATGCCATTGACGTAGCAATTGCTAGAGCCACGCCAACAATTATCGGATTTGTTCCTGAGCTTACCGCCATTTCAAGAACTACTGGTCCAATTACCGCCACTGTTGCACCAGCACTCATTAAATTTGTCATTAATGCTCCAATTACAGCAACCAAGATTGCGAGAGGAAGACCTTCCTGTATGTTAAATGTAGTTAAAATATCTATTAAACTGTCTGCAAGCCATTTTGCAGCTCCACTTGATTTGAAAACAGCTCCTAAGCTAATTGCACCAGCATATAAAACAATTACACCCCAACTAATATTTTTTTCATAATCAGACCATGAGGTTAAACCAAGTAACATAAACAATACAGTCCCAGTCATGGCAACACCGCCTAAACCAAGTGGAAAACCAAGAAGAGGAGCAATCAAATCTTTGTCTGTTATCCAAGCTATTATCATAAGTAAAGCAATGCCACTGACTAGCCATTGTTCTCTAGTCATTTTGCCATGTTTTTTTAAATCTTCTCTTAATGTATTAACGGCATCAGATAAATCATCGACTTCAGGTTTATATAACAAAGGTAGTAAAAATGCAAAAAATAACCCAAGAAAAAATGTATAAAACGATCCTAATATCATCCACTGCATAAAACTAATTTCATATTCTGGGCCTAGATTACCTAAAAATCCTATCATAATAGCGTTTCTTGCACCACCAGTAGGACTCATAGGAGCACCGACCATGCATCCTATTGCAATTGACATCATCAAAAGCTTCCCTAATTGAGGTGCGTCGCCAATTTTCTTACTTGTTAAAGTGTATAAAGCCATGGCTATCGGCAAAAACATTGGAGCAATTGATGCCTCACTAATGAAAGCAGATGGTATTGCAGTGCCTACTAATATCCCAAGTACAACATTCCTAACTTTTGTACCAGATAAATTCATTACTAACATACCGATTCGTTTATCTAGGCCATATTTAACCATTGTTGCACCCATCGCTAAAGACCCGGCTATAAACCAGACTGCATCATGTGCGTAAGTCGCTACGACATTTTTTGGCTCTGTTATACCGAAAAATAGTTGAACAAGACCAATAAAAAGTGCGACTGCTGGCATTGGCAAAGCTTCTGTAGCAAAAAAAACTGTACAGCAGCCTAACAATGCTATAATAATTTTCATATTGAATGCTTTGGCAGTGATTTGATCAGGAGTTAAATCACTAAATAATTCTTGCGCTTTATCCATCATTGAATCAGGCGTTGGCATAGCCCAGATTATTACAAAGACAAGGAGACCAATTCCAAACCACTTAAAATCAGTGGTTTTATCAAAACCGCCCCCTGGTTCTTTTTCTTTTGACATGTACAAAAACTGGTGTATTATTTTGTTTTATGCAAGAAAAAATTAATTTCATAAAATGAAACATAATATATTCAAATACTTCAATAACAAATTTTATTATTGCTAATGAACTCTATCTACATTGTTGTTTGCATCATTCTTTATTTTTTAGTTCTATCTACTATATCTTGGTCTACAGGGAAAAATGATACCAATGAATCATTTTTTTTAGGTAATAAATCATCTCCATGGTACATAGTAGCATTTGGAATGATAGGTACTTCATTATCGGGCGTTACTTTTATTTCTGTTCCTGGTTGGGTAGAATCAAGTCAGTTTAGTTACATGCAGATGGTATTTGGTTACTTATTAGGATATGCTTTCATAGGAGCAGTATTAATGCCACTCTATTATAGGCTTAACCTAACCTCAATATATACTTACCTTAGTGATAGGTTTGGATTTGCTTCTTATAAAACCGGGTCTATTTTTTTTATTATTTCTCGAACTATTGGAGCATCATTTCGGCTTTACATTGTTGCGAGGGTTCTACACTTGAGTGTATTTCAAAGTTGGGGTGTCCCGTTTTTTCTTACTGTATCAATAACAATTTTACTAATATGGTTTTACACTTTTAGGGGTGGAATAAAAACTATTATTTGGACAGATACGCTTCAAACTTTTTTTATGTTACTTGCGTTGGCTCTCTCTGTTTACCTAATCGGAAAAGATCTTGGTTTAAACTATGCAAGTATCTTTCCTTTTATCATTGAAAGTGACTATTCAAAAATATTTTTTTGGGAAGGTGACCAACATTTCTTGCGACGGTTTTTTACTGGTGCATTTATAGCAATAGTTATGACTGGTTTAGATCAAGATATGATGCAAAAAAATCTAAGTTGTAGAAATATTAAAGAAGCTCAAAAAAATATGATGTACTTTAGCCTTAGCTTGGTCATTGTAAACCTATTGTTTTTATGTCTAGGTGCATTGCTTTATTCGATTGCTGGGAAATATGGAATCAATTTTTCAAAACCGGATGATTTATTTCCAGCTGTTGTTTTAAGCGAGACTTTAGGATTGCCTATAATACTAATTTTTATTTTAGGTTTAATTGCAGCTGCTTACTCAAGCGCTGATTCTGCATTGACTTCATTAACAACTTCTTTTTGTGTGGACATTTTAGAAATTGATATTAAAGATTCATCAAGTATTATAAGAAGAAAATATATTCATTTATTATTTTCAATTATCATTTTGGTTGTAATATTGACTTTACATGCTATCAATGACCAAAGTATCATTAGTTCTATATTTAGTGTGGCTGGGTACACCTATGGTCCACTTCTAGGTCTATATTTCTTTGGACTTTTTACTTCATATAACGTGAATGATAAGCTTGTTCCCTATATCGCAATTATTGCTCCAGCTCTAAGCTATATAATTCAAACTTATTATTCAATTGGGTTTGAAATTCTAATAGTTAATGCTCTGCTTGTTTGTCTTGGGCTTTTCGTTACAAAAGAAAATAAGCTATTATCCGCGAGATAAGAAAAATATCAATTATTGGTTCATTAAGCATTTTAATTAGCTTAAGTATAGTTTCAGCTCAAACAGAAAAATTTGATTATACTTCAATTGTTTCTGTTCCTGACCTTTCATTTTTTGATGACATATACACAGGTCTTGATATTCTAGAGCAAATGGATTTCAAATTTTTGATTAATAAAAAAATTGGAATTTTTTGTAATCACACTGCTGTAAATAGAAATGATAATCACATTCTAGATTTAATTGGTAAGAATCCAAATATTTTTGTTAAAGCAATATTTGAGCCGGAACATGGTATTTGGGGCATGGATGACAAAAGAGCAAAGTTGCTCGGCAATGAAAGGATCGACCCTGTTTCTGGGGCTAAAGTATTTAATTTACTTGAACGCAGTTTATATCCTCCCGATTGGGTATTAAAAGATCTAGATTTAATTGTAGTTGATATCCAAGACACTGGAGCAAGATATACAACTTTCATTGCTTCGATTTCAAAGTTATTTGAATCTGCGAGTAAACATAAAATTCCAATAATTATTTTAGATAGGCCAAATCCTGTTGGGGGTGTAATAATTGAAGGTCCTCTTCCTAGACCAAATTATCAATCTTTTGAAGCCTATCACCTTTTACCCATAAGACATGGTATGACCATAGGTGAAATATTATTAATGGTAAATGAAATGGGGTGGGTCAAAGATTTAAAAAGAGTACAATTAAGTATTATTCCTGTAGTCAATTGGGATAGAAGCAATTACTTAGATGATACTAAACTTCCTTGGAATAAACCAGCTCCTTATATTTATAATATGAATTCTTTATTAATGTATTCAGGCATGGATTTATTAAGAGGTACAAATATAAATGTGGGGTTTGGAACAGACTCACCTTATTTGGTTTTTGGAGCTCCATGGTTAGCAGCAGCTTTTTTTAAAGAAAAACTAGATATGCTAGAATTGCCTGGACTTAGTTTTGAAGTAATAGAGTATCGTCCAAAAGGTTCAATTTTTAACAATAGGATACCTAAGTATAATGGTAAAGCTTGCAGCGGTATAAAAATTATTGTAAATGATAAGACTAAAGTAAAACCAGTGGAGACTGCGACATCAATTATAGCTTTGATAGAGCGGCTTCATCCTAGAGAATTTAGATGGGCGGCGAACGGTTATATCGACAAGCTTTTTGGATCCAATCAATTAAGGGTCTTCATAGCTCAAAAAAAACCTCCATCTTATTTCTCCCCACAATACATGCACGATGAAATTGAGTTTAGTAAATTTAGAAACAAATTTCTTTTGTATTGATATTGAAGCACTTTTCCCTAGTATTGATTATGTCTTTTTGTTTAGGACAAGTTTTACCTACTGTTCCAGCGAACATATTCAGAGTGACTATTCAAAATTATAATAGCTCTCAGGAATTAAGCTTACGTAATCAAAAATTTAGTATGCACGGAATTAGTCATGCATATTTTAATGATTCAAAGAAAAATGCATTTGGGTTTTATAATAGCTCAAATGATTTATTTCATATTGGATCTAATGAATTAGGCGAATCTGTCACTACTGAATCATTTTTAAAAATCTTTAATATTAATTATGAACAAAATCTGCCAGATTTTAATGCAGGTTATTTTGATACATCCAGAGCAGTTTTATCAAATGGTGTTTTTTCAGAAAATAGAAAGCAAAAAGAAGTTGGTAGTATAATTAAGTTAGATTATGGTATTTCAAATGATTTAATGTTAAGCGTTGAGATTCCTAATATCAGTTCATTAAAAGAGGCTTACAGGGTCTCTTCAAATATTGACCGTATTTACGGCGCAGATGAAATTATTGATTATCATATAAGTGCAAAAACAAAACTTGATTCTTTTTTTCAAACATCCTCATTTTTAACGTTACCCACTAGTACAAGGGACACGTTGCAAAATATTTATAATGATTTATATACAATAGATGGTGAGCACAGCGTTGCATGGGTATTATATGCAAAAGATGACCCCTTCAGTAGGGGGTTTATTGATCCAAGATTCATGACACCAAATTTTAGTACTGGTGACACGGTAACTTTTGATAGCCTAGCGAAATATTATGATCAGCCAATTCGTTCATCGTCAGGTATAGGCGACATAAAATTTGGAATAACTACTCTTTTAAAAGGAGACCCTTCTTGGATGGGAAAAAAGTCTGGAGTACTCTATGGACGAGTATCTGTTTCCATACCATTTGGGTTTACAATTGAACCATTTAGTGATGTGGGGGAAAAACAATTTTCACAAATTAACATAGGCTCGGGAGTTACTCGCTTAATGCTTGGGCTCTTTGGAGCTTATAATTGGAAAAATGAAACCAGTAGCCGTATATATGGTTCTTTAAGTTATGGATCAAGTGCCTCGGAATTATTATATACTCCATTAAATATATTTTCTGGTGCTCACACAAATCCTGACTCCATTATTAGCAAGGTTGGTGAAACATATAAATTTAAAGAAGGGAGTATAGTTCGCACTCTTATTGGATATGAAACCCAAATTATTAAAGATCGTATTTTGTTAAAAGTTCAATCGTTAACTTTTTCAAAATTCAGGGATGATTACACCTCCTTAGATAGTAATTGGGATAGATGGATGGAAAACCATGATGGTTATGATTCTGAAGCTAAACGATGGGATTTATGTTTAGAAACATGGGTTTTAAATTCTAAATCAAAAGATCGAATTGGACCATTTAATTTTGACATTGTTTTTGGATATAAAAAAACATTGAACGCAAAAAATACTTTTGAAGGTTTTAAATTATATTCTGGAATAACAACATATATGCAAGGGTGGTAATCATTGGATAGAAAAAAAGTGTTAAGCTGGACATTATATGATTGGGCAAATTCTGCTTTTGCTACAACTGTTATGGCTGGTTTCTTCCCTATTTTTTTTGAGAAATACTGGTCAAATCCCGAATTAGTTGATCAAAGCACTTTTTATCTTGGAGTAAGTAATTCAGCTGGCTCACTAATCGTTGCTATGATGGCTCCATTTTTAGGCGCTGTCTCTGATACGGGTTCAACAAAGAAGAAATTTCTTTTTACATTTGCATTTTTGGGAATTTTAGCGACCTCATTATTATGGTTTGTTGAGCAAGGAGACTGGCAGCTTGCAGCTATACTTTATGCCGTGGGCGCAATTGGTTTTGCTAGTAGTAATGTCTTTTACGATTCATTGTTACCATCAGTTGCTAAAAAGCAAGAATTTGACTTTGTTTCATCTCTTGGTTATTCGATGGGATATTTGGGAGGTGGAGTACTATTTATTATTAATATATTAATGTATCAAAATCCTCAATGGTTTGGAATCCCAGACGCCACAACTGCTATTCGTTTATCTTTTGTATCCGTTGCGGTTTGGTGGGGTATTTTTTCTGTTCCAATTTTTCTTTTTATTCCAGAACCAAACAATAAGGATAATGTTTCTTTACTCAGCGCAATTAGTCTTGGTTGGACGCAGTTAAAATCTACTTTTAAAGAAATTAGGAAAATGAAAATTGTTGGTTTATTTCTTTTCTCGTATTGGTTGTACATGGATGGGGTGGATACAATTATACGAATGGCTGGAAAGTTGGCTCTTTCAATGGGTTTTGAAGCGAGCGATATGTTGTCAGTATTAATTATTGTTCAGTTAATAGGTTTCCCTGCTGGTCTACTTTTCAATTGGTTTAGCTCGATAATAACACCAAAAAAAGCTGTTTTAGTTGCAATTTTATTCTATACCATTGCAACTAGTTCGGCGTATTTCATGAACTCGAAACTACATTTTTATATTCTCGCTGGTATTATTGGGCTATTCCAAGGAGGAATACAGGCAATTAGTAGAAGTCTCTTTGCAAGATTAGTTCCAAAAGGTAAAGAGGGTGAATTTTTCGGGTTTTATAATATGCTTGGAAAATTTTCTGCTGTTGTTGGACCAGTTTTATTGGGTACAGTAACTCTAATCACTGGAAATGCTCGTATGGGTTTATTTGCATTAGTTATATTATTTATTGGTGGAGGTTTAATACTGATTAGGGTTGATTTCGATGAAGGTGAAAGGATTGCTAAAAATTTTACAGCTTAAGAGATGATTGATTATCATTGCATAAAATTTTATTTAACTATTAAGTTTTGTTTTATGAGAATCTCGTCTTTGGAAACTTTTTTTAATTGTAAATAAATGAAATTTTATTAGGATAAATGTATGAATCATAAATCAGATATAGTTCGCTATTCTCAATTAGTTATGCCTCAAGATGCAAATGTTGTTGGGACATTGTTTGGGGGTCAAATGATATCTTGGATGGATATTGCAGTTAGTAAAGCAGCGCATAGGATTTTAAAACAATCTCCCGCAGACTCAGCCGTAACCAGAGCGATAGATGCCACAGAGTTTAAAGAACCCGTATATGTTGGTGAATGGGTTAATTTTGAAGCAGTGGTAACAAAACTAGGAAAAACATCTATAAAAGTACATGTTCGAGCATATGCTGAAGGTCGGCATGATGATAGAAGATTAGCATGTGTCGCTGAATTCACTATGGTTGCTGTAAAGCAACAAGTGGATGGTTTATATACAAAATGCGCTCATAAGCAAATGCTTAAATAAAGGTAGGTACAAAAATGGTAAAAGATAAAAGCACATATTTTCCTCTTTTAAAATGGCTCAAAAATGCGCACGTCAATTCAATCGAAAAGTATAATAAGATATATGAAGAATCAATTAAAGACCCCAATCAATTTTGGGCATCGGTTGCTGATAGGATTGATTGGTACAAAAAGTGGGACAAAGTAAGTGATGTTGATTATAAAGAAGCCAAAATTAGTTGGTATTTAAATGGAAAACTTAATGTCAGTTATAATTGCCTTGATCGCCATATTGAATCAGGAAATGGTGATAAAACTGCAATAATATGGGAAGGAAACGATCCTTCAGAAGATAAAAAATACACATATGCAGAGCTTCTAATAGAGGTAAAAAAATTCGCAAATGTTTTAAAATCTTTAGGGGTAAAAAAAGGAGATCGTGTTTGTCTATATATGCAAATGATTCCTGAGCTATCGATAGCAATGCTAGCTTGTTGTAGAATCGGCGCAGTTCATTCAGTAGTTTTTGGTGCTTTCAGTGCGGATTCTTTGCGCGATAGGATTAATGATTCATCTTGTAAAATTCTTATTACGCAAGACACTGGGGTTCGGGGTGTAAAAAACAACATTCCCATGAAAGAAAATGCTGATAAAGCCTTAACTAATACACCCTCGATAGATTCTGTCGTAGTAGTAAAAAGGACTGGTATGAACATTGAAATGGTTGATGGTCGCGATGTCTGGTGGCACGAAGAAACTATAATTGCCAGCGAAGATTGTGAACCCTTAGAAATGGATTCAGAAGATCCTCTTTTTATCTTGTATACGTCTGGATCAACTGGAAAACCTAAAGGTGTTTTACATACCTCAGGAGGTTATTTAGTATACGCATCTTATACTCATGAAATAATTTTTGATTATAAGAAAAATGATGTTTATTGGTGCACAGCAGATATAGGATGGATTACTGGGCACTCCTATATAGTCTATGGTCCAATGTCAAACGGAGCAACAACCATTATGTTTGAAGGTGTACCAAATTATCCAGATTTTGGAAGGTTTTGGGATGTTGTAGATAAACATAAAGTTAATCAGTTTTATACTGCTCCTACTGCTTTAAGAGCTTTAATGAAGGAGGGTAATACTTGGGTTGAATCTAAAAACTTAAGTAGTCTAAGAATCTTGGGCACTGTCGGAGAGCCAATCAAAGAGCCGGAATGGAAATGGTATAATAAAATTATTGGAAAAGAAAACTGTCCGATTGTTGATACCTGGTGGCAGACAGAAACGGGTGGTATATTGATTTCACCTTTGCCGGCTGCAACTCCGACAAAGCCAGGTTCTGCTACATTACCTTTTTTTGGCATAAACCCTGTATTACTATCTGATGACGGTGAGGAAATTGAAGGAAATAATACGCAAGGTTTGCTAGCATTAAATACTTCTTGGCCAGGGCAAATGAGAACGATTTATGGGGATCATAAACGATTCTTTGATACTTATTTTTCGCAGTTTAGAGGCTATTATTTTACTGGAGATGGAGCAAAAAGAGATAAAGATGGCTATTACTGGATTACTGGAAGGGTTGATGATGTATTAAATATTTCTGGACATCGTATTGGAACAGCTGAGGTTGAAGGTGCCATAGGCAAAGCAAATGGTGTTGCGGAAGCAGCAGTAGTTGGATTTCCTCATGATATTAAAGGACAAGGTATTTATGCATTTGTAACACTAATGACCGGTGTAGATTCATCTGAAGTCATTCTTGAATCTATAATAAGCTCCGTTGTTAAAGAAATAGGACCACATGCAAAACCTGATAAAATGCAGTTTGCACCTGCTCTTCCAAAAACACGCTCAGGAAAAATTATGAGAAGGATTTTGAGAAAAATTGCTGAGGATGATGTAAATAGTATGGGAGATATTTCAACTTTAGCTGACCCTAGTGTCGTTGAAAGTCTTATTAAAGGTTCATCTCAAGTTTAGCATTTGCTGTTCTAATTCTACCGGTCAATAATTTTATAATTTGTTTCATTATATCAGCGTTGCTCTCCATCAACTCATAGAAAACATCTTGATTGATTTTAAGTAGTACTGAGTCCGCCTTCGCTATTGCATTCGCAGATCTATTTTCGTTGTCTAATAGCGCCATTTCTCCAAGAGAATCACCTTTTTCTAGTAAGGCTATTTCTTTATCGCCCTTAGTTATCGATATTTTACCATCAAGCACTATAAACATAGAATCGCCAATATCTCCATCTTTAAAAATTGTTTCACCATTATCATAATTTTTTGCTTTAGAAATTTGTGAAACTTGGGATAACAATTCTCCTGGTATATCTTGAAAAAGATCAACAGTTTTTAGTAAAATTGTTTTTTCTAGAATTGTAAACATAGTTTTCTCCGTCTTGTTTTGAAACTTTTCTAATGGAATTGATATCTCTTTATCATCACAGTATTCTAAAACCTGCGAAAGAATGGGGCTGGAAATAACTTTTGACCAATCAATGCTATTAATCAGTTTTTTATCATATTTTATACCATAATCTATACTTATTGCTGATTTCCAGTTATTATCAGATTCTGACCAGCTTTTTATCCAACTATCAAAAGAACCATTGTTTAATTGATTTTGAATTTTTTCGTCTTTATAATCATGTTCTGGGTCAATTATTGGCATCAATAGATTTAATGTTTTTTTATTAAATGAAGTTTCAAAAAATTCAAGAACATATGGTAGATCCTTATCATTATTCTCAATAATATTTTTAATATGTGAGTCTATTGGAGAATTTGGAATTTCAAGGGTAACGACCTTTAAAATTATGTAGAGGTACCTCCTCATTTCATAATTTATCTGATCTTTGATAAAAAATGTGTTTTCATTATTTGGTAATAAAATTTGAAAGCAATGAAGCTTAAAATATTGATGAGCAAAAATTTTAATAGTATCAAAAAAATAATCCTCAAAAGAAAATGTTTTTGACCTGTGTTTTGCAATCTTTAATAATGATTCTGAGCAAATAATTGACATATCGATATCATCTACAATTAAATGGTGTTTAATTATTCTAATTACACGGTCGTCATTATAACCAGCTAAACAACGTATGATGCCTTTTTTTAAATTTGTATTATTTCCATTTGTGCTCAATTGTTTTTCAAGATATCTAACAACAATTTTATAATCATATAGTTTTAGTATTTTTCTTGTCTTATGGGTGCATTTTATATTTTCTAAATTTGATATGATTGCTGGTAGATAAAAGTTGTCAAGGCGCTTACCGGCTACATTTAGTGCTGATTTACTTATCTCTAATGATGAATGATGTAATAAATCATTTAGTATGTTTTTAGGAAGTAGTTCACTTGAGTTTTTTAAATAATTTAATGCTAAGGCTGTTGTTCTTTCATCTTTTACATCAAGAAATTCATTTAGCTTTTTTCTAGCTTTCGATTCTTCTGAATTTTGCTTTAAGATAACTACTGATGAAGCTGCAGAAATGTGTGCATCAGTAGAATTAATATTTTTTAAAAATAAGTTCATATTATTTTTAATGAATATATCAGGAAGTAATGTAATTGCTAATGCGCCAACCTCGTCATCTTGTTTAGACAATTTTATCAGAATATTATTATCAAGAAAATTGTCTTTTTCCAAAGGAAGTAGCATTATTTGTTTCTGTATATCTTTATTTTTTAAAGATAATAATTTATTTAAAGTATCACGCCATATTTCGATTTTCATGTTTTTTATTAGATCTAATGCGAATGACTGTTTATTAATATCACCAGATATTAAAGTTTTATCAATCGTGTCAATAATATGACTATCTGTTACATCAAATTGAATATTTTTCAAATTGAGATGGCGACGATTTATTGCCTGCTCAATTGATGAAATATAATTTTTTTTAATCCTTAGATTATTTAATAGCCATAATATTATTACAATTATTACAGGAAAACTAAGTAGATATATTTGTGTATCTTCTAAAAATCTATTTGCTATAATTGCATAAATAATTAAACCTATTATGCCTTCTGCAACAGATTTTATTGATGAATCAATAATTGGTTTCGCTCGGCGAGCCTTATTTTTTGGTATGGTGGTCCATAACATTTCATTCGATGCGCTTTGAATAGAAAATTTAAAGGCCTGATCAAAAAGGCGAGCAATAAAAATACTTGATAGGTTAGCCAAAGCTAGAAAAGACATCGAGCCAACTATTAGTCCGAGAGGCATAATAATTAATCCTCCTAGAATCCCGAACCTTTGTAAAATGAAACCTGTAAGGAAAAGTTGCATTATTAGTGTTGTTCCATTTAAATACATATAGTATTCGCCAAAAAAAGATGCAAGCTCAGCTGTAGATGAATAAGTGGTAGCAGCTGTAATTTTAAATTGATACTCTATTATCCTCGAGCAAATAGCTGCGGAACATACCATCACTAAAATTGATTTTAGATAAGGATCAAAAATATTTTTAGAGGTTTCATTCTTTGTATCCTTTTTAAAGCTATTGTCTTTTTTTGCCCTAAATGGGTTTAGATAAGCTGCAAAAATGCCTATTAAAGCAATAAATATAATAGTAGGTATTAATAGATTTTCAGCGCCAAACCGTAATACAAAAGGTCTCATTATGTATCCGGCACTAATTCCCGCGATTGAGCCTCCAATTCCGATAACACTAAAAAGACGTTTGGCTTGGCGAGCGTTAAATATTTCGCTAGCAAGCAACCAGAATTGAAAAATTGTAATAGATATGATTACATCGGTCCAAGCATAAAATAGCGGAATGACAAAACCATTTAAATTAAATCGTATAATAAAAAGGGTTATACAAAAGAAGACTGAAGAAAAGATTATTGTCTTTACCAAATCAAGATTGGATGTCATCTTGTTATAAATAGAGATTACCACTACCATTAATCCTGCAACTAATGCAAACATCAGAGGCAGTAAGGATCTGTCAAATTGTGTCAAAAAGAATGTGTCTCTTGCACTAGCGCCGGTAATACTTGAACCGACAATGCAAAAGAACATCATCATCAAAAGGATGATTGGATAGACTTCTTCTTTTTTTATTTTTATTATCGACATTATTTATATATCAGTAACATTACAACAAATTCGACGAATTATATTTTTTGTGCATACTGTATGTTTGTATAGGAAAATTACAAATAGTAATTTTGATATTAAAATTGTCATTAAAAGAATAAAAAGGAAACCAAATGTCTCACATTCATAACGTAAAAACAGTAAATACTCCGTTGATGGAAATTAAAAGCGATTTAATATGTATTGGAGTTTACAAAGATAGCTCATTTACTCCAGGAGGAAGTGACATTAATCAGGATTTAAAAAATATTATTAAAAGTGGTGTTGATGTTGGGGATGTAAAAGGGAAAACAGGTGAGGTTAACTTTTTTTATTATAATAATAGAAGGTTTGCATTGATAGGTTTGGGCGATAAAGAAAAAGTCACTTCAGAAGTTGTAAGACTTGCAACTGGTTCAGCAATTAGAGCGGCAATTACAAAAAAAGCAAAAACTGTTACAGTCGATTGCTTTTGTTCCGAGTTAGATAGCTGCCAGGCAATGGGTGAAGGTGCAGTCTTGGGTAGTTATCAATTTCTTGAATACAAAACAAATTCTATTGATTCTTTCGTAGTCGAAGAGGTTTCCATTAATGGTTGTAATGATCAAGAATTAAACAAAGGTGTTGCAATTGGTAATGCAATCTGCTTCGCGAGAGATTTAGGAAATCATCCGGGAAATATTTCTACACCAACTTATCTTGCGAATGCAGCTGAAGAAATTTCAAAAATAGATGAAATGACATTAAAAGTTATTGATAGAGAAGAGTTTACTGAAATGGGTATGGGCGGTCTAGCAGGAGTTGCTCAAGGAACAGATGAACCACCAAAATTTATTGTTGTTGAATACAATAATGGAGGTGATGAAAAACCAAAAGTCCTTGTTGGAAAAGGTTTAACCTTTGATTCAGGAGGAATTTCAATCAAGTCCGCTTCGAAGATGGATGAAATGAAATATGATATGTGTGGCTCAATTGTAGTGCTGGGCGTACTTCATGCGTTATCTATTTTAAAACCGAAAATAAATGTCGTCGGGATTATTCCCTCCACAGAAAACCTCGTTGGTGCTAAAGCTTTCAAGCCTGGTGATATCCTTACAGCTTACAATGGTAAGACCATTGAAGTTTTAAATACAGATGCAGAAGGAAGATTGATTCTTGCAGATGGTCTCTCATATGCATCTAAACACTATGACCCAGAATTTATTATTGATTTTGCCACCCTAACAGGAGCCGTAGTGGTAACACTAGGTCACGTTGCAACTGGGGTAATGGGCACCGATGATAAATTAATGCGAAAAGTCAAAGAATCTTCGAAATCTACAGGTGAAAAAGTATGGGAGTTACCTTTATGGCCAGAATACTGTAAACAAATAAAGAGTGATATTGCTGATGTCAAAAATATGGGTTCTGCTGGACAGGCTGGTTCAATAGCTGCCGGAGCATTTTTAAAAGAATTTGTTGGAAAAGATATACCATGGGTTCATTTTGATATTGCTGGTACAGCATGGGGCGCAAAACCTTCAAGTGTTGACCCTAAAGGCAGTGCTACTGGTGTTGGTATTAGATTAGTTCTAGATATGTTAGAAAAATAAAGTTGATGTATATATAGATTTTTTACTGAATATTTTTAGCTAAATCTTCAAGGGTCTCATCGTACTCTTTTGTAATATTTTTCCAATCATATTTTTTAGGAATATTTTTCATTGATTTTTTTCTGATATCTTTAATATTTAAAATTGAAAATTTAATTTTTTCATAAAAAAGTGAATCATCAGAATAAAAATTATTTTTATAATTTGCATCTGAAAATAGTTCTTTATAACTGAGTCTTTCAGGTAAAATAGGCCATACGCCACAATAAATTGCTTCCATTACACTAACCCCGAAAAACTCTTGATTCGAAGTAACCGGAATAATATCAGCCTTATGTAGTGAATAAGCATATTGACTAAATGTTTTCAAATATCCCCATTCTAAAATATTTTCCTCAAATTCAATTTTAGCTTTTTCAAATACCTCTGGAATTTTTCCAAATGATTCACCTATTATGATTAATTTAAAAAATAATCCATTCTTTTTTAATTTACTTAAAGTGTTGAAGAAAAATTCAGGATTTTTGTCATACTCCCAACGATGATTCCATAGTATAACCGGATCTTGATCTTTTTGAATAGTTAGATTATTAAATTTTGATAGTTCAAGTCCAAGGGGTAACACTTTTGATTTTTCTTTAATGACCTTGATTGTATCTAATTCATTATAATCAGGGAAATGCCTTAAAAATGGTGATAGATCATCAAGAAAAGTATTCATATGAAAACTTGAATTAAAAAATACTTTATCTGCAGAAAGTGCAGAAGTAAAATTTATAAAGCCATAATGATTATCTCTTTTGTTTCTCACATCTCGATCGTTTGGTGACCAAGGATATGATATTTGGTTTTCATGAAAATAAATTGCTACGGGAATATTCTTTGTCTCTTTTCTAGTTAAAGATAGAAAAGTGGAAAGGTCTAACATGTCAGAACAAAATATCACATCTGGTTTCCAGTTCAATTCGATATAAGATTTAGCTAAGGTTACTGCGCCACCATGCATTCGCCATTTCCAAAACTGTCCTTTCATTGAAATTATTTTAATTTTGTGGTTACTATGTTTTTTATACCCTTCAGCCCATTGTTTATGAGACCCAGTATAGTATGGTTCAACTATTAATATATTCATTATTTATATTGATTTTTTTTAAAAATGGCTGTGTAATTTACGTTTATCTAAATATGACTTAATATGGAGATATGCATTAAAAATTTTATCAGCTTTGCCTCAATGAATACATTTGGACGAATTATTCCAGGGAGCGTAATTTAGCAGGCCTTTTGTTATGGAAAAAATCACGGTTTCGAATAATAGAAAAGCATACCATGAATTCCAAATACTGGAAACCTTTGAGGCCGGAATTGAGCTACTAGGTAGCGAAGTTAAAAGTCTAAGAGAAGGTAAGGCTAGTTTAAGGGAAAGTTATGTATTAATTAAAAAAGGACAAGCCTGGCTTAGGGGAATGCATATTAGCGCATATAGTCATACTGGATTTACAGGT
Organism: uncultured bacterium; assembly: GCA_905478065.1. Taxonomy (GTDB): domain Bacteria; phylum Fidelibacterota; class Marinisomatia; order Marinisomatales; family UBA1611; genus TMED80. The sequence continues at coordinate 19,575 of CAJQGZ010000065.1, forward strand.
CATGAGCTGACCAGGAAAAGACGTTTATTGCTTCATAAAAATGAAATTTTAAAGATTAATCAAAAATTAGCTGAAAAAGGTCTTACCGCTGTTCCGTTAAAGATTTATTTTAATAAAAGAGGATGGTTAAAAGTAGAAATTGGATTGGCTAAAGGTAAAAAGTTATTTGATAAGCGTGAAACAAAAAAAAGACGAGATGTTGAAAAAGTGATGCAAAGAGAAATGAAGAGAAATAGATGAATGTTTTATCTGTAGATGAACAATACAAAATAATTAGTAAAGGTGCAGCGGAAATCATTCCAGAAAATGAATTGCGAAGCAAAATCGAAAGTTCTGTTAAAAATGGAGTTCCTTTGGTAGTTAAACTAGGCTGTGACCCGAGCAGGGCAGACCTTCATATAGGGCACAGTGTGGTGTTAAGAAAATTGAGACACTTTCAAGATCTTGGTCATCGAGCTGTTTTAGTCATTGGTGATTTCACTGCCATGATAGGTGATCCAACTGGAAGAAATAGAACTAGGCCTCAATTGACATTGGAAGAGGCTAAAGAAAATGCGAAGACTTATTTAAACCAAGCAAAAGCTATTCTAGATATGGATAAATTGAAAGTCTGTTATAATTCTGAATGGTTAGGGAAAATGAGTTTTTCTGATGTGATTAAACTTTCTAGCTCCACAACTGTTGCGAGGATGTTAGAAAGAGATGACTTTAATAAAAGGTATAATTCGGAAGTTCCTATTTCTCTTCATGAATTCCTATACCCACTTGCTCAAGCACAGGACTCTGTCGAATTAGTTTCTGATATTGAAATAGGTGGCACAGATCAAAAGTTCAATCTACTCATGGGCAGAAACCTGCAAAAAGATGTAGGCCAAAAACCACAATGTATACTAACAATGCCTATATTAGAAGGCACAGACGGTATTGAGAAGATGTCAAAGTCGTATGGGAATGATATCGGTATATCAGATTCTGCTAATGATATGTATGGTAAAACACTTTCAATTCCAGACAATGTTATGCTATCGTGGTTCACATTAGCAGCTGATGCTGACAATCAATTTCTTGAAGAGGTTAAGCTAAAAATTAAAAATAGCGATGTTAATCCAATGGAGCTAAAAAGAGACTTAGCCAGAAGGATTGTTTCATTATATTACGATGAAAAAATAGCATTGGAGGCTGAAAACCACTTTAACCAAGTGACAGTAGCAAAAGGAATGCCAGATGAAATTGAAGAGTACAATCTAAAAGAAGAGGACTTTCTGGTAAATATAATAGCAGATTCGGGATTGTTGAAAAGTAAAAGTGAAGCTCGAAGAATGATAAAGCAATCTGCGGTGAAGATTGATGGCGAAGCTATAAAAGACATTCAATATAAAGTGTCAATGGGTGATTCTTTTGTTTTAAAAGTTGGAAAGAGGAAATTCTTGAAGGTGGTTAATTGAGATTAAAATTATTTAGCCTGTTCGTTTTTTGTTTTTTTTCGATTTCATGCTCATCAAAACCTAAAACAAAGTTAGTCGTCTTTTTGGTTTCAGATCAGATGAGGCCAGATCATCTTTCAAGGTTTAAAAACTTGTACAGCGGTGGATTTAAATGGCTAGTTGAAAATAGTATCTCTTTCCAGAATACTTTTCATCAGCATGGATATACAGCAACGGGACCTGGTCATTTTGCAATTGCAAGTGGCAATCATCCCGGGCCTGCTGGAGTCCTTGGCAACAGTTATTATGATAGGGCATTAGGGAAGGTTGTTAATTGCGTGGAGGATGTTAAAGCAAAAACAATTGGAGGCGATGGCCTTGCCCGTTCATTTACTAGGTATAATAATAAAATGATAGGTGATATTCTCAAGAGCAACAATCCAAAATCAAAAGTCATTTCCATTGCTGGAAAAGATAGATCTGCTATAATGATGGGAGGTAAAAACCCTGATTTGGTTCTTTACTATAACAATATTGATAGGTTTATAACATCTGATTATTATGTTGACACATTACCAAAATATATAAATGAGTTCAATAATGATCTTAGGTTTGAAACCTACAGAGACTCATTATGGACAAAAATTTTACCGGATAGTATATACTTAAAGCATTCACGATTAGATAATTTTACTGGCGAGGTAGATTCTTACCATATGGACCATGATTCAATTACCAAAACAAAAATTAAAACAAATAATTACAAGCCTGTTTTTCCTATATCTTTCGATCATGATAAAAAACCTGGTGCCGAAATCTTAGGCACACCTTGGTTTGATGATAAACTTGTGGACCTGTCTAAATTAATTCTTGATGAAGAAAATCTTGGTACTGATGATAATCCAGACCTATTCTTTATTGGTTTTTCAGCAATGGATTATGTCATTCATAATTATGGTCCTTTTTCACAAGAAACAATGGATTATTTAATCAGATTAGATATTCAATTAAATAAATTAATCACTCATATTGATAATACAATTGGGTTAGAACATGTTGAGTTTGTTTTGACTTCTGATCATGGAGGTTTACCCCTACCTGAGTTCTTGCCTCAATTAAATTTATCTGGTGGTCGCATTAACCGTGATAATTTGCGAGAAGCATATGACTGGATTGAGGATGAAATATCTGAATATTATGGTGAAAATTTATTTTATAAGGATTTTACGAATTATTATCTTTTTCATGAGAAATTAAAAAAGAAGAAGATAGAGGCTTCGGATTTAGAAAATATTATCAAAAAGTACTTAGAGATGGTTGACGGTGTGAAAGCTGTCCTTTCTAAAACAGAAATTATAAGCTCAAAAAAAACAGATAACGTTAGTCTAAGGTTGAAAAATATGCTTCATGTTGAGCAAAGCGCTGACGTGTTTGTCATCCTTGAGCCTGGTTACCTTTATAGAAATCCATACGGTACTAGCCATGGAAGTCCTTATGATTATGATTCGCATGTTCCTCTTCTTTTTGTCAAAGAGGGTAGACCTAAAACTGAAATTAAAGTTCAAGCAGAAACTGTAGACATTGCACCAACCATTTTAAATTTATTAAATATCAAAACTGATTATCCATTTGAAGGTAAAGTTTTAAAGATTCAATGAACTCGATTTGTTTGTTTGAAAAACAAGACTAAATTCATATACATATGACAGCTCTGTTAGTCTATTTTTTCATAGCCCTTGTGGTCTCGTTTCTTTGCTCTTTACTAGAATCTGTTCTTTTAAGCGTTTCTCATGCTCATATTGCTGTCTTAGTAAAAGAAGGTAGCAAGAGAGGTAATTTAATGTTTTCCCTTAAAGAAAATATTAATAGGCCACTTTCCGCAATCCTTACGATTAATACTATCGCAAACACAGTTGGTGCTGCTGGTGTTGGAGCGCAAACTTATTCAGTTTTTGGTAGTAGTTGGGTAGCTATTTCCTCAATTATATTAACGCTATCAATATTATTTTTTTCAGAAATTATTCCAAAAACGCTAGGTGCAAATTATACAAAGTCACTTGTTGGCTTTACGGCCTACATGATAAGGATTTTAATATTTTTAGTATTTCCAATGGTTTTTATTGGTGAAAAAATATCAAAAATTTTAAGTAGAGATAGTCAAGATAATTCAAAGGCATCGAGAGCAGAACTGATCGCTATGGCAGAGCTCAGTGAAGATGAGGGTGCTATTGATAGTCAGGAAGGGGATATAATTGAAAATTTAATGAAATTGGATAATATTTTGGCTGAGGAAGTAATGACCCCGAGATCAGTTATATTTAGTTTATCTAATGAGGATACAGTCGGCCAAGTGGTTAATAAATATTCGCCATTGGTTTTTTCCAGAATTCCTATCTTTAAAAATTCCTTAGATCAAGTAATTGGATTTGTTCATCGATATGATTTAGTTAATAAGCAAGCTGAAGATAAGTTTGACGTCACGATGAATTCACTAATGGAGCCAGTTCATACGGTTAAAGACTCCGATTCGGTATCAACAATTTTAGATCAATTTGTAAAAAGGAGACAGCAAATTTTTATTGTTGAAGATGAGTTTGGCACGACGACTGGATTAATATCTTTGGAAGATGCAATCGAGACATTATTAGGAGTTGAGATTGTTGATGAACATGATAGCGTTGTTGATATGAGACAGTTAGCTTCCGCAAAATTGGAAAAGAGGCAGCAAAAAGAGCGAAATAATAATGCATCTAAATAATTCTAACCCATTGGACTTCCTACATTTAAGAATTAAATTTG
>CAJQGZ010000066.1 GCA_905478065.1 uncultured bacterium
TTTAAAGTAAAGGCCAGTGGAGGTTAAATTTATAACATGAAATTTTTTAATTTAATTACATTTATAGTTTTAAGTGTCATGTCATTTTCTTCGTGCGATAAATCGTTAAAACTATCAAAAATAAAAATGGTGCTAACTGGGAGTGTTCATGGCCAGTTAGATCCTTGTGGCTGAAAGAAAAATCCTCTAGGCGGTCTGTCTAGAAAATTAATGGTATTAAAAGATATGCGTAAGAATGGTGAAAGCCCTCTAGTTCTTGATGCCGGCGATATGTTCTTTAGTAAAACTAGCATTAACATTAATAATATTAAATCAGAGCAGCATAGGTGCGAAACTATGTTAAAAGGCTACGAGAAAATTGGCATTGACGCTCAAAATGTTGGTAAGTATGAACTTTTAGCTGGGTTATTATATCTGAAAAAAATGGAGAAAAAGTTCAGTAATATTCCATTTATTTCTGCAAATATAAAAAGTGCTGCGACAGGCGAGTTATTATTTAAGCCATACCGTGTCGTAAGTAAAGATGGTCTTAACATAGGTGTTTTGGGTTTAACTAATATGGTTCCTGATACGATGCGCTCTGTTGTCATGGATGACTACATAAATACAGGAATTAAATACATTAAAGAATTGAAAAATAAAGTTGACCTTATTGTTTTGCTTGTTAATGCAGATAGAACTTCCCAGGCTTCTTTATCAAAACATTTTAGCGATGCGGATTTTATTTTTACAAGCGGTAGTACTCATAGAACTAGCTCATCAATGACTCAAAATAAGAATGGTCCTTTTTTATATTCTAATGGAAAACAAGGTAAATACCTATCGATAATTGATCTTGAGATTAAAAATGTCAAGGGACCCATTGCTGATCTTTCAGCTCCAGAACAAAAAGTAAAACAACTTAATAATAGGCTGAAAAGATTGCAGAAAAAAGATCCAAATAGTTCTCTTGAAAAAATTTATGCTGGTAAAGATAATATCTTAAACCTAATCAAACGCTATAAAAACGACCTTAAAACAGCAGAAACTGCTATTGAAAATGCTTCAAATAAAATGAGATACACTAGTTTCGCGTTAAATAGAAAAATAAAAGATGACCCTGAAATGTTAACAATGGTTAATCTTGCTGTCGAAAAATGTAAATCGTTAGAATTGAATAATAATAGTTTTGAAAAAAGTAATTCTCACGGGCACAACCATAGCCATTAATTTTTTTAAAAGGTTTAATATTATCAAATTTTAATTTTGAATTAATGAACTATTCTAACTCGATCCACCAAGTAGGTATCTTCATATTTATATCTTTAATTTTTAGTATTTCTACTAATTTTTTCCGATCTGATTCTATTGATTATATCTCAAAAGGATTTGATAAAGTTGAATCTTTAGATGATTTAAATTTAAATAGTGAAGAGGGTATTAAAGAGGTTAGTTTTGAAATTGCTCAGAACTTATTCGAAAAGGAGACGCTTTTTATAGATGCTAGAGCAAAAGAATATTACCTTGATGGGCATATTCCGGGTGCAATTTGTTTTGATGATTTTGATTCTCTTTCAAATGAAATTGATAATAGGATCCAAAATAATGAATTTTTTGTAGTTTACTGTAGTGACGATGACTGTGGTTCAAGCGAAGAACTTTCATATCAGTTGCTTGACGAGGGCTTTACAAATATTTATTTATTCAAGGGTGGTTGGAAGCAGTGGACAGATAATAGCATGCCAATTCAACAACCATGAATTACTTGAAAAACTACTCTATAGTAATATTAAGAATTATTGTTGGTTCCATTTTCTTATGGACTAGTCTAACCAAAATCATAGATCCTTCAAAGTTTGCTAGGGAAATTTCAAATTATCATGTTATGCCATTTGGTTTGGAGAATACAGTTGCTATCTTTTTACCGTGGTTAGAGTTTTTTATTGGCTCTGCACTCATTCTAGGAATTATGGTTGATGGTTCAATAATTATATGCTCAGCTTTGTTGATTATGTTTAATTTGCTTGTAGCTCAAGCAATGATTCGAGGTTTTAACATAGAGTGCGGATGTGGCCTCAAGGAGGGGCAGTTAGTGGGCTCGCAAAAACTAATTGAAAACTTTACCTTTCTAGGATTCTGTGTTCTGGTATATTTTAGACAAAATAAATTTTTGGAAATATTTCCAAAAACAGAATTGTCTGATAAATAACAACGGTGTAAATTTAAGTTATGCGAGAGTAGCTCAGCTGGTAGAGCACCACCTTGCCAAGGTGGATGTCGCGAGTTCGAATCTCGTCTCTCGCTCACAATAATAGCCTTGCATAATTTTTCATGTGAGGCTTTTTTGGATACAGTTAAGTATCTGTTATCAATTTATTAGGTTTTGATATTTTTCATATTGAAGGTAATGATTATTTCGGTAAATTATTCACTGACATCTGTTCATATTGGCGTTTAGTTATCGCTGGTTCGTCCTAACTATATGCGTATTACAACGTTTCTAGAGCTGAGTTTTTTAGTTATTAAAGGTTATTAATGATTTGAAAATAATATATTTTATAATTTATTCTTTTTTAGGGAATTGCTTGTTTTCTCAAACGTGTTCTCTTGATGGTAAGAGTGTTGTCCCCGTCAGCTCAACAGAGATAGTTAATAATGAATCCTTAGCTCTTTACAGGTGCTCTAATGGTCACCAAATGTGGTTAACCAATCCTGAAACTAAGGTTAGCAATGATCTATTAATTGAATCTATTGGTTCAAATAATAAATCTATTGCTCCCATAAATAGGCAGGTAGCTAAGTATAAAGTTAGTAATTCAGAATTGAAAGTTTCTAACCCTACAGTTTCTAAAGGCTTTTCAAAGAAAGCTATTGATTCTCAAAATAAAAATACCAAAACTTTATTTGATAATTTAAATGTGGCTCCTAAAAATAAAAATGTTGATTCTCTAGTTTTTACCGCTGTTAAAAAAAGAGAGACTATGTCTAAAAAGGAATCTCAGAGATTAAAATTTTCAAGTTCTTTAAATATTCAAAAATTTGGACTTGAAACACTTTTGCACAAGAAAATTGAAAGTGATAGGCAGTATTCTGAAAAACTTGACAATGAAAAATCTGAACTACTGCACTTGATGTATACTCAAAAAATGTTATTTGATAAAATCGATAATAATAAATTTTCTTTTAAAAAATACACTATTTTTTCGTATTCCAACCTAATGTATCTTGCTATATCTATTGCATTTACATCGTATTTAATTTTTTAAATTTTAATAATGGCTCCTCCTGGAGCAATTTTTTATATTTAGACATATAATATCAATTCATATGTCACAATTTAATAAAAATACTTTTTTGTTTTTTCTTTCTCTCCTATTTGTGTTTACAAATTTATATGCTGTTAATAAAATTTCTGTTTCAGGGATAGTGGAAGACGTGAATGGCGTGTTGCTTTCAGACGTGTTAATAACTTTAAGTAGGCAAAATAATAGCGCTGTATCAAATCGATTCGGTGAGTTTGACCTTGGTTATATCTTCCCAAACGATACAATGTATGTTGTTATAGCTGGTTTTCAAAAAAAAGAATTCAAGCCCATAACTAGTATGAAAATAAAGTTATTTCCTAAATCTATTATTCAAGAAAAAATAAATAATATAAGAAATGGTGAGACGCTGATTATTCCGCCTGGTATTCATTTTCTTTATCCGGATTTTAATGTAGATAGTACTTTTGGTCTAATTATTAGTAACAAATCAAACGTTACAATCCAAGGATCCGAAAATTCAGAGATAAGATTGTTGAAAAAGAACGCGGATATTTTTCGTATTTTTAAATCAAATAATATTAATATAAAAAATCTAATTATTAGTTACGATGATTTAGATAAAAGGACAAAGAATTTTAATATTTCTAGAAGTCAAGCTGTTGATTTTCCTGATGCTTTAAACTTGGCGAAAAACATGTATGGTGAAAACTCGGTTTTTAAATATGACGGTAGTCTTCACCATACAAAAGGTTTTAAAGAACCTTTTATTGAACATCATTTAGCGAATGTCGTCAATATCGTGAATTCAACAAATATAACTTTCGATAGCGTAACTTTTAGTGCTCATGGGCGAATATGCCTAGCCGGACAAAACTCACGAAATATTTCTATTAATAATTCTGTATTAAATGATGGTATTTATGGAACAGTATTAAAAAATTGTCAAAACGTTAGCATTTCAAAATCTCTTATTATGGATAATGCAGAGTTATATTATTACAATAATAGTACATTGAATTACGTTGATAATAAAATTAAAATTTTAGGGTACCATGTTCCAGAACTTATTTTTGTCGAAGGTGGTTCTATAGAGATGCTAGATGAAACTATTATTCCACCACCAAAACCCACTTATCTTAGCTCTGAAAGTTTTAAAATGAGTAAGAAAGAAATTACGTTTGATCAATATGACTCTTTTTGTATGGCTACAGATAAGGGTTTGCCCGATGACAGTGAGTGGGGCCGTGGGACTAGGCCTGTTATAAACATATCTTATGATGATGCTGAATTGTATTGCAAATGGTTAAGTGACCTTACGGGAAAGAAGTTCAGGCTACCCAATGTTACTGAATGGGAATTTGCTGCTAGAGGAGGTTTAAAAGGCGGTGATGATTATGCGTATAGCGGCAATAGTTTGTTGGAGCCAGTAGCTTGGTGTAAATACAATACAAATGGAATGACAGAGCCGGTTGGTTTAAAAATTCCCAATGAACTAGGGTTGTTTGATATGTCTGGAAATGTATTTGAATATTGTAATTCAACAAATGACAGCATGATTGTTCTGAAAGGTGGATCTTGGGCAAATAGTGGAGTTGGTTGTAGAGTTGCTGACGAAGTTGTAAGCAGTATACACCATTGGGATGATAATATTGGTTTCAGAATAGTTCAAGGAGACTAGGCATTAGAAATCTAATTATAATTGTTCTAATTAAGCTTTTGTTATTAATTGATTGTCTTCAAGCAAATCTTCCATTAGGATTTGTATACCTTGATTCAATTATCCCAACAGTAAAAATTGATTTAAAGTACTTCGGTAAAGAGAATTTTACAGGTACTAATATTAATGGATATGATTCAAATAGGTGTATTATATCAAAAGACGCTGCTTTTGCATTAAAAAATGTACAAAGTGATTTAGGTCACTTTAACTATGGTTTGAAGGTTTTTGACGCATATAGGCCACAAAGAGCAGTTGACCATTTTGTAAAATGGGCTAGAAATAATAATCAAAAAATGAAAAGTGTTCATTATCCAAATGTGAATAAGAAAAATTTATTTAAGGAAGGATATATTGCTTCTAAGTCAGGTCATTCAAGGGGTAG
>CAJQGZ010000067.1 GCA_905478065.1 uncultured bacterium
GAAAGGATAGAAATCCCTAACCCATCTAATACTCTCGGAACTTCACCACTTCCAACATAAATACGCTGTCCAGGCCTACTACGCCTTTGAATACTTTCGATGACTGAACCACCGTTGAAGTCATATTTAAGAAAAATTCTAATAGTTTGAAAATTGCCGTCATTAATAAAGAAGAAATCTTTAATGTATTTTTCTTCTTTCAAAATATAAGCCATTCTTTTTTTCATATTTGAGGAAGGTATATCTACCCAACGCTTTTCTGTTCTAAAAGCATTTCTTATTCTTGTTAAAAAATCTGCTATCGGATCTGTCATGGTCATTTTATTATTTCCTTACCAACTTGCTTTTGTTACACCAGGAATTTCACCCTTTAAAGCCATTTCTCTAAAACAAAGCCTAGATAATTTAAATCTTCTAATAACACCTCTTGGCCTGCCAGTTTTAAAACATCTATTTCTAATCCTAATTCGGCTTGAAGTCTTTGGCAAATTATCTAATTTTGCTACTGCAGCTTCTCTATCATCATAGGAAGTATCTGAATTTTTAATTACTGCTTTTAATTCTGCTCTAACAGTTGCATATTTTTCAACATTCTTAATTAATTTTTTCTCACGTACTACTTTAGATTTTTTTGCCATTACGCAGCCTCATCAATTGTTTTTGTTGTGGGTTTTTCTCTTAGAGGAAAACCAAATTCTTTTAAAAGCCAATATGCCTCGTCATCAGTTTTAGCCGAAGTACTTATTGTAACATTAAGGCCACGAACAGAATCAATATCATCATAATTAATTTCTGCAAACACGATCTGCTCTTTTATCCCAAAGTTGTAGTTGCCACGCCCATCAAATGATTTAAATGACAGACCACGAAAATCTCTACTCCTTGGAAGAGCGACACAGGTTAAACGTTCGAAAAATTCATACATTTTGGTAGATCTCAAGGTTACTTTACAACCGACGGGATAACCTTTTCTAATTTTAAAATTAGAAATATCAGATTTTGATTTTGTTACTAATGGTTTCTGTCCAGTAATAAGACCCATTTCCTTAATCGCACTATCGAGTTTTTTACTGTTGGCTTTTGCATCACCTATACCCATGTTCAAAGAAATTGAACGTATTTTTGGAACCTGCATTGAATTTTTGTAATTAAATCTAGTAACCATGCTAGAAATAACTTGAGTCCTATAAAGATTCAACATATTTGGAACACGAGAAGAGCTTTCAATATTGTTTTTTGACTTAGTATCTATTTTCTTATTCATTGTACTTCAGATTCTTCATTAGTTTTTTTAATGACCCTAACTTTAGAACCATCATCTAAAAATTTATAACCCAGTCTAGAAACCGTACCCCCTTGAACAACCATAACATTGGATACGTGCAAGGCAGCCTCTTTTTCAACTAATCCACCATTTGGATTTTCTTGAGACGGCCTAGTTGATTTTTTGATAAAATTAACACCTTCAACGATAATTCTTTGTTTTTTGGGAGAGGTAAATAAAACTTTACCCTCTGAACCTTTATGAGCACCACTGATAACGCGGACTTTCATACCTTTTTTAATCAACATTTATAAAACCTCCGGTGCTAATGATATAATCCTCATAAAACCAGAATCACGCAATTCCCTACCGACAGGGCCAAAAATTCTTGTTCCTCTTGGCTCTCCCTGAGAGTTGAGCAAAACAGCAGCATTTTCATCAAACCTAATCACACTCCCATCATTGCGACCGTACTCTTTTTTTGTCCTAACAACAACAGCACGATGGACTTCTCCCTTACTAACCATACCACCAGGAATAGCCTTCTTAACAGTTATGACAATTTGGTCACCTACACTAGCGTACTTGCGACCAGAACCGCCTAAAACTTTAAAACATAAAACTTCCTTCGCTCCAGTATTATCGGCTACTTTTAATCTAGTTTCTTGTTGTATCAATTTTTAACCTAATTTTTTTGATTCTTGTATGATTTCACTTACACGCCACCTTTTATTCTTACTAATCGGTTTTGTGGATACTATTTTCACCACATCGCCTTCTTTAGGGACCACTTTAGCAACATGAGATAAGAATTTTTTATGCTTCTTAATTCTTTTTTGATAAACAGGGTGAGCAACGACCCTAGTAACCTCTACACTGACAGTACTATCCATTTTTGTAGATACTACTTTTCCTATGAGACTTTGTATACTTTTATTTTCAATCATATTATATCGTTGTTTAGTTGTTATTCGATAAAAGATTCTCATTTAAAAGAGTCTTTATTCTTGCAATCTTTTTTCTAGTTTTTTTAATTTGAGACAAATCCTCTAACTGTTGCATAGTTTTTTGAAATATTAAATTTTGCAAAGATTCTTGATAGTCAACTAGGCTAGAATTAAGATCTTTTAATGAGCTAAGCAATTTTTGTTTTTCAGCCATTTACATTGGCCTCCTTTCAACTAATTTTGTCTTGATAGGCAGTTTGTGACCAGCATTCCTAAATGCTTCCTCAGCCATTTCCTTATCAATACCCTCTATTTCAAAGAGAATTCTTCCAGGCTTAACTACAGAAACCCAATGATCAAGAGAGCCTTTTCCCTTACCCATCCTAGTTTCCGCAGGCTTAGCAGTAATAGGCTTATCAGGAAATATGCGAATCCACATTTTACCAACTTTTCGAACTATTCTAGAAATCACAATACGAGACGCTTCAATTTGTCTGGCTGTAACCCAACCAGCTTCTAGCGCTTTAAGTCCGTAGGTTCCAAAGGCAACATGATTACCACGTGCAGACATTCCACGCCTGTTACCACGATGATGGCGTCTATATTTTATTTTTTTTGGTTCAAGCATAATCTAATTATTTTTTAAGGTTTACAAATCCAGACTTTTACACCGATTATTCCGTATGCTGTATGAACTTCAGTGAGAGCATAATCTATATTTGCTCTCAAAGTATGCAAAGGAACACTACCATCAGAATATTTTTCGCTTCTAGCAATTTCAACACCACCGAGCCTACCAGCAACATTGATTCTAATACCATTAGCACCCATTCGCATAGTCGCCTGCATTGATTTATTAATAACTCTGCGATAAGAGATTTTCTTTTTGAGCTGTTGGCCTATATTTGAACCAACTAGAGCAGCATCTAGCTCAGGCCTTTTAACCTCTGAAATATTAATTTGAGCATCTTTTTTATTAGTTAATTGCCTAAGCTCTTTTTTTAGTTTATTAACTTCTTCGCCACCTCGACCAATCACAATACCAGGTCTAGCAGTATGAATAGTAACTGAAACTTTTTTTGATGTTCTATTTATCTCCACACTGGATATACCAGCGTTTGGAAGCCTGTAAGAGATATAATTACGAATTTTAACATCTTCTTCTAACGGCTCTGAAAAATTATTTTTATCAGCAAACCAGGTTGATTTCCAACCTTTGTTTACATTTAATCTAAAACCTACTGGATGTGTTTTTTGTCCCAATTCTTTTCCTCGTTGACTATTCTGTAGTTAAAATTATAGTTAAGTGACTAGAAGGCCTACGAAGTTTAGATGCTCTCCCCATTGATGCAGCACGAAAACGTTTCATGACAGGGCCTTGATTCACATACGCTTCTTTAATCCTAATAAGGTCTGTATCAATATCATTATTTCCATCTAATTGTAACAAGTTCGCTACTGCAGATCGAATAGTCTTTTCAATAGCAACCGAAGCTTTTTCAGATGAAAAATGAAGATAATTTATCGCATTACCAACATTAAATCCACGTACTTGATTTAATACTTTTCTAACCTTCCGAGGAGACTGGCGATTATACCTTAGTGTAGCTCTAGCTTCCATAATACTTATTTCCTATCACCAGAGTGCATTCTAAATGTCCTTGTGGGAGAAAACTCACCTAATTTATGCCCAACCATATTTTCAGAAACGAAAACAGGAATAAACTTATTACCATTATGTACAGCAAAAGTATGCCCAACAAAATCAGGAATTATCATTGATCTACGAGACCAGGTTTTAATAACAGTCTTCTTACCGTTCTCATTATTCTTCACAACTTTTCCCATTAGTTTTTGATCAACAAATGGACCCTTTTTTAATGATCTAGCCATCGCTATTTACGCCTCTTGATTATCATACTATTTGATTTTTTGTTTTTCTTTCTAGTCTTAAATCCTTTTGTTGGCTTACCCCAAGGAGTAACAGGATGACGACCACCTGAAGTTTTACCTTCACCTCCACCATGCGGATGATCAACAGGGTTCATAACAACGCCTCTTACTTTCGGACGTTTACCAAGCCAACGAGAGCGACCGGCTTTACCAGAAACAATTTGTTCAAATGTCCTATTACCGACTTGTCCAATAGTTGCCATGCACTTCTCCGAAACAAGACGGATTTCCCCAGAGGGGAGCTTAAGAGTAGTAAAACCATTGTCATGGGCCATTATTTGAGCATATCCGCCAGCAGAGCGAACCATTTGACCACCTTTACCAGGTATCATTTCAACATTATGAACCAGAAGACCTGTAGGAATATTAAATAATTTTAAAGCGTTACCAACTTTTAAAGGAACTTTTTCTCCAGAAACAATGTGAGAGCCAACAGGAAGATCTGAAGGAGCAATGATATATCTTTTTTCCCCATCTTCATAATGAATTAGCGAAATATAAGCAGACCTATTCGGATCATATTCAATAGTAGCTACTTTACCTTTCACATCAAATTTATCTCTCTTGTAATCTACAATTCTGTATCTTCTTCTATGACCACCACCTCTTCTACGAACAGTAATTCTGCCAGTATTGTTCCTACCACCTTTTTTTCTAAGCGCAACAGTAAGGGACTTTTCTGGTTTATCTGTAGTTAGTTCAGAAAAATCAGCTCTCGAAGCAAATCTACTTCCTGGCGTAACTGGTTTTAAATTTCTTACACCCATCCTAGTCCTCTGCTCCACTGTTCACATAATCAATTGCATCACCATCAATAAGAGTAACAATTGCTTTTTTATAGCTAGACCTCTTTCCTTGAGTTCTAATAGATTTTCCGTTGCTTCGAGTAGTCATCTGCTTTAGCTTGCC
>CAJQGZ010000068.1 GCA_905478065.1 uncultured bacterium
AGAGTATCACCATTAGTAGCAACTGTTATACCGTGATTATCAGGATAAAAACTCCAACCTGCAGTGCCACCATCAACGCCTCCATTAGCAATTACATTTGGTGCAATACTATCTAGAGAAGGATTGTCGAAGTAATAAAGTTTACCATTGGTCATTGGAAACCAGGCATCATGATCGTTATCATTATCAACATCACTAAAAGCAAACCCGGTGCGATTGAAAGAACCTGGATCATTATCTGCAGAAAAAATGCCATTTATGTCAGCAGCAAGCACATAAGTATTTGGACCTGTTGCTTCAAAAATAGCCATACTAAAATTATCCCATGTATTAACCCATACTTCATGCTTACCATCTCTATCTGTATCAGCAATGTCTACATCATAAACACCACCACCTAAAAGATTTTCAGTATCCAAATATTCATTGGTTAAAGAAGCAAGGTTATCAAGGTCAGAACCAGTTAGGGCATCAATAGACATACGCTTTTCACCACGGTCTGTTGTTACTAGCTCAACTTTACCATCTCCATCAATGTCACCTAAAGCATAACCAGCTGGACGAAAGTTTTGAGCAGTTTCAAATCCATAACGATGAAGAAGCGTAGCTGTCGCTGGAAATGTTCCATCGGCACCTTGTTCAAAAATATATGTACCCCAAGTAGCATCATTTGAAGAAGCAGGGGGAACACCAAAATAAATCTCATGTTTACCATCTCCATCAATGTCACCATGTGTCATTGCGGGTAAACTATTTCCAGGATCTGGAGATACGAAATGCCAGACATGTGTATATCCACCAGCACCATCTGACTCATATAAAAAGACTCCGACATTACCTGGATCTGGACCACCTGGAGGCAGTGTTTCATCCATCGTAAATAGAATTTCAGCTTTGCCGTCAGCATCAAAATCCATTCCAGCCATTACACTTTGTGCACCCAGAACAGAAAAATCTGAAAAATTAGCATCACCATGAAACATTAACTTATTGTCAATTCTAAAATCAACTCCAGCTTCATATTCATCAGCCATCATTGCTGATACCATAAAAACTGAAAGAAAAAGCGTTAACATTCTTCTCATATTTGTTCTCCTTTTATTGTATTAAAATTGAAAATTATAAAAACAAAAAAATAATCACGTGAATATTACTTTTGTAATTAAACTGAAATTTTCAACAAAATAATATAATTTGTATGTACAATTACATCCAAGATTTAATTCAAATTAAATGAAAATAATTTTCAAATCAGTACTCTCTTATAATTAAGATACTTAAATAATCAACTATTTGACATTATTTCATAAAATATTAAAAATTACTATCATTTTACTTTACTTTTTTAAATTTAGACATTTTGTTTAATATCAAAACTCAAAATCAATACCTACAATCATTTGCCTTCCCAAGGCTGGCTCGGTGATGGATCTTGAAATATCAGAATGATTTGTAAGGTTTCGAATATCAATAAAGGTAGACACTTTATTTGTAAGCCAATAGTTTAACCTTAGTCTCAACGATGTAAACGGATCATACACTTTAATTAAGTCTTTGCTGTAATAAGAGATTGTTGGTATATCAGGATTGTAAAAACCATCGTAATACAATAACCAATCTCGCCCTTTTTTCTTGCCTATGTAATTAACATCGACAACAAATGATCCGCCCTTTTTTGATTTTCCAAAGTATCCAGGAATACTATAGGCGAATGATATGTTTCCTGTAGATTGAGGGACATCATTCCTACGTACCCCTTCATCAAAGTAACCTTCGTACTGCGAATCATTTTGCCTAATACTGTCTTTTCCCCAGCGACTGTCTATGATCGAAAAGTTTGCATTTATATCCAGGGGCCCAATCCTTGTTTTAGCAGCAAATTCCCAACCTTTATTAATGATTTGCCCGAGGTTTATATAACGATATTCTTCTTTAGCGGTGTAAAGATCATCGATACTTCGATCATTGGCAACACCATCAAGAAATAACTGATCAAAGTAGGTGACCTCAACAAAAACATTATCCCCGAAATATAAATCGCCACCCATTTCATAACCCGATTGTCTTTCAGGCCTAAGGTCAGGATTTCCTAAATTGATGCTATAGTCTGATTCACTAGGTAGCGCCTGCATTGCTTTCGGCGGATTGATGCCACCAAGCCCCCATGCCCCTCTGGATTTAATGATAACTCCACCAATGTTATAAATATAAGAAAATCCAATTCTAGGACTGTAGTGCGTTCCATAATCTTTACCAAAAAACTCATTCTGCTCCACTCTTTCGCCAAGGGTAATAAAAAGTTTATCCTTATAATCAAGCACAAGCTCTGTATAATACCCTGAGTTTTTATTACTCTGCTCCACTAAAGATACATCTTCAAAATCCTCATAATAATACTGGTCTTTGTCCTCCTCTAAATCACCTGAAATTCTAGTGTGGTTACTGAGTGTCCTTTGAGTACCAGCAGTCAAATCAATATTTATATCGTTTGAAATATTATTTTTAAAATGCAAAAAATAATTTAATGTATACCTATTCCAATTTTGAGTTAGATAAGCTAGGTCTGTACTCGGAAAAGACTTTTTGTATAAAAAGCGTTTTGAATCGTTTCCAATAACTAAGCTTTGATACAAGTCTGATGTCAAGCTATGCGTAATATTTAAACTAAAACCAGGCTTATAGTAACTAGTCCCTCCAAGCGTAGAATCTATACCTAATGCATCATCCCAATGAGCAGGTGCGTTAACCCATGATCGATCTGCTTTATATTCTAAAAGATGATAAAGATTGCTTATAAAACCTTGTTTTCCCCAACTATGATACGTTTTTGCATCAATAACTGCAGAACCTATGCGAGCATTAATAGAGCCATGGATTTTTGTCTGTTTGATATCTTTTCCATTCCCCGGCATAACTTCTTCATCGATGGAATTATTATAACCAATATTGTAGCTGACATTTGAAGAGCTTCCCCCACTCATACTTAAAGACGCTTCTTGACCGCTTGAGATCTCATCGATGATTGGAGCTTCCGTTGCCTTATTAGCGAACTTTACCTTCACCCTTGTTTTTTTTCTATCGGCCCCTTTCTTAGTGAAAATCTGAATGATTCCACTTTGAGCATTAGACCCATGCAATGTTGAGCCCATCGGCCCTCTAACGACTTCTATTTTCTCAATATCATTTGGGTCAATAAAATCTGATATTCCAGGAGAAGACTGCATATCAAAGCCTAATAACTCAATCCCATCTATGTATATCTTCACATCACCCAAGGGCCTTCCCGAACCACTCGTCCCACCTCTAATTGTAAATGCAGAATTATTTTGACCTGGACGAGATGGAAGATTTGCATAACCGCCAGGGACTTTACCAGACAACACTTCATCAATGCTTCGAACGGGAAGCCTCCTAAGGTCATCTTGAGAAATAATTGTAATTGGTGAAGACTGGGCTTTCTTCTTTCGCTTGCTGAAACTAGCCGCAACAACAACTTCATCTAGATCAACCAGTGATAAAACAAGTTGAAAATCAACAATAACATTTATGCCTTGACTAGTAGTGAAGGGCTTCGTTTTTTTTCTATGCCCTATATACATCGCTGAGAGTTTATACTCTCGATCTTTAGGCACTTTTTGAATTCGGTACTTGCCCGAAGCATCTGTCGCGACTCCAAGCGTGGTGCCCTCAATGAAAACATTCGCACCAACTAAGGGTTCACCATTGTCATTATATACAGTGCCCGATACTGAAATCGGCTCAGCAATCATCTTTGAAATGATAATAGCAAAAAGTGCAATTTTTCTAATCTCCATAAAATAAAGTATCTTATTTTAGGAGAGTCATTTTTCTAGCTTCAGAATGAGACTCTGATTTAAGACGATATATATAAACGCCAGAAGGAACATCATTACCAAAATTATCTTTTCCCTCCCAGACTATACTTTGAATACCCGGTGATAACGGCCCTAGATAAAACTGGCGAACTAGCTTCCCGCCTAATGTGTATACAGACAAATCAACCTCAGCAGCGTATTTAACTGAAAAATTAATATTTGTTTTTGGATTAAACGGGTTTGGATAATTATCTAAAATTTTAAAAACCGATGGTAATGGTTCATGGTCTAAAGCGAGTGTGCCTAATAAAAATGAATCGACTTCCGTAGATGCAATTTCTCCATCAACATTTTGCGCAGTAACCCACCAATACATTTTTGTACCGCTTCCATATGGGTCCATTCTTTTCATATAACGATAATCTTGATAGAGTAAGTTGTAAAGAACTGGCATTGCCCTGCTAAAAACATTTGCAGTCTGGCTATTTACTTGCCAATTAAGTATGACACCTCCAGGTTCGATTGTGCCTTCACCATTATCGACACCTCCATTAACTCTAACAGCAACTAATACCTCAGACCAGGAGGGGACATCCTCAGTTAAGGTATCTAATGTTGAGGTCCCAACCCAGGTCACCTCAATTACTGGAGCTGTTAATGCTGAAGCATCCTTTGCAAAAACAATTGATAAAATAAAAAATATTGAAATAATACTGGTCTGTTTAATCATTTTTAGCTCCTTTTTTATTTTGCTGAAAATTTCATTACTCTCGGACTATTTAAATGTTTATCAATAAACCCTCTAACTTCATCTGAAGATGGCCTAGGAGCATGCGCCGTGATAATTTTACCATCATAATCAAGCATCATAAAGCGTGGAATAAGTCCGACGTTAAATGCTTTCATAAAAGCGGAAGACAATCCCTCAGCGTCATAAAGCTGAATTCCTCCAACATTTTTTTCAGGCACCATTTTTCTCCACTTTTCATAATCCTTTTTATGATCAATTGATATGCTCACAAATTCAATATTTTTACCTTTATACTCATTAACTAGTTTTTTCAAAGAAGGCATTTCTTTTAGACAAGGCCCACACCATGTAGCCCAAACGTCAATATAGATTAATTTCCCCGACAAATCTTGTAAAGATGTTTCACCACCTGAAAAGTTTTCATAATTAAAATCTACAGACTCTTTTCCAGAGACAGTTTCAAGAGCTGATTTGTATTTTGCCTCTAGTTTACGTTTCATCCTATCAGAAGTAAATAGTGGCATTATTTGACGATAATCATCATCAATATTGTCATTCCCTTGCTTCATTTTTCGCATTAACATACTAGCAAATTGATCTCTAGTATCTATACTTTCTACATTAGAAATCCTATTTCTTACAAATTCAATGATGGTTAATGAAGAGTCTTCAGATATAGCTTTTTTAGAGGCATGTCTATAATTTGCAACAATCAAATTTCGATAAGCTCCACTATGCCTAAACATCTCATCATCATCAATATTAATATCAATGATTGGCTGGTAATAGTCATCAGGCAGCTCAGCGTTTGTTTTTTTATGATAACTGTAAAACTTTTGATAATTGTTGTAGGTTTGTAAATAATCGTATTCAGCAATTCTTTTCTCTAACAACTTATCCTCCTGACTCAAAGACGACTTATCAATTAGTTCAAAGACAGCATCCCTTGTAACTTTTATTTTTGATAAGAACTCTGGCAATGGAACGACAAAATAATCTTTTGGATCACCAACGAATTCAGATCTAAGTGCAGATTTTTCAACATTAAAATTATTTTCAGAACTTAATTCACCAGAATAACGACGACTTTTAAAAAAATTATCTGCATCTATATCAATATGGACATTTTTGCCTTTTTTAAACCTAACAGTCGAATACGGCCTTCCTATTTTAAAAAAATAGTAACCACCTTTATTAACTTTGACATTCGCTTTAAAATTCCCTGCTGAATCAATCGGAAAATCTTCCCTCATTGTGCTATTATAATTTGAGACAGTAATAACTTCATCAACGGAGTTTTTTATTTTCCCAGAAAAAATAATATGCGAATCTTTTAAGCCTGAACAGGCGGAGATTAAAACTAAAAATAAAATAGTTAGAAGCTGGGTTATCATATATTTCAACTTTTCTGAATGTTAAAGTTTATAAATTTTTCAATATTATAATATTAGTTAATAGAATTAACATTATTTATATTTTTATTTATATCAATATTATTTATAGTGCCATCTGCCCACTGTACTACAACTTTTTCTATATTTTTTTTATTTCCTAAGAACACTATGGGAGCTGATTGCGAAAGATAACCAGACCCGATATTTAGCTCATGAAGCTGAACAGAATTATTTTTATAATAGACCCAGATTTTTGAACCAGCATATTTACGTCCCTTTGGGAAATCAGGTAACCTTAGAGCATAAGAATCTGACTTTTTTTGATTCATAAATAACTCATAGTTGCTATTGTTTACGCCAACAAAAAAGTCGACACTCCCATCGCGATTAAAATCATGTGTAGTGAGAGTCGTTGCGTCCCCAGCAACGACTAACCCGCTTTCGTCTGGAGATACAAGTTTAAACGCCCCTGTTCCATCTCCTAACAGTAACTGACTTACACCTCCTTTCATGTAGCCAGTTTCTCTTTGTGGACCTGAAAAATTTTGTACGACATATAAATCTAAATAGCCATCGCCGTTTACGTCGCATAGACTAGAGCCAAATACTGGACTTGCTTGGACGACTCTTGGTAGTGGACGAAATTCAAAAACAATATCACCATTTGAATCTTTTGAATTTATCAAAACACCTGAAGCCAACTCATTCGCAACGAATTTCTCAGCAGATCTTAATAGCGCCTCTGAATAAATATCTTCAACAGATGAAATTGCGAAGTCATGATACGTAGAAAATTGTTCTTTAATCATTGGCATTGCATTACTTGAGCAACTAAGCCCTCTTCGAGGCAAACAAACGTTTTGTTCAAACTTTGCCTCAATTATATTTTTTTGTCCACTGCTATAAAAATCTCCATAAAATAATAATTCAGGATTTTCGTTCGTTGCTTTATATTTTGAATTAAACCCAGTGTTCCCAACGATGAAGTCTGTATCGCCGTCATTATCGATATCCCCTCCACTGATACTATTAAACCAACCAAGTTTTTGTCCAAGTCCAACTTTTTCTGTTTCTTCTACAAGCTTGCCTGAGTTGTTACGAAAAAATCGTATCGGTCCCCATTCATATGAGATAAGTAAATCGGTCCAATTATCACCATCCACATCAGAAAAGATAGCACTTGTCACCATGCCTTTTTGCTTTAAACCTGGTGCAATACCATCTGTGACATCTACATACTTAGGCCCTATGTTTTTTAACATATAAGATCTAGGACTTTGGGGATAGCTACCTGGAACGACCCTTCCACCAATGAATAGCTCAAGTCTGCCATCTTTATCAATGTCAGCAGCCGAAACAATTCCACCACTATCATACATTTTTGGCAACAAACCAGAAAATCCACGCGAATAATTACCACTCCCATCATTTAAATATATTCGATCTTGTAAAATTTTATCTCTTTGCTCACACTCAACCCCCCCACTTACTACATACAAATCAAGATCACCATCATTATCAGGGTCAATAAAAATAGAGCCCATATCTTCATACCGAGCATCTTTCATGAACGTTTTTTGGGGTAGGTAATCAAAAGCACCTGAACCATTATTAATATAAATTTTACCGCTATAACCAGACGCGCCTCCAAGGTAGGCATCGTCATCACCATCACCATCAACATCCCCCCACGAAACGCCAGAGCCAAGTTGTGATAACTTATTTGGCAATAGTTTTTCTCTTTTGAAATCATTAAAAATCTTTTCACGATGCTTAACCTTAGATAGCGATCCATTGCTTCTCTTAAACATAGTTTGATGTTTTGACTGTAAGTTTTTTGAATTACTTTTTTCTGCTACTGTATAAAGGTGTCCCACTGGTATGTCCTCAAGAATTTGAACTATTCCAGAAGGCCAGGATATCGTGATTTTGTCCGCTTTTTCATAAACTCCAAGACCAAAATGAATTATAGATTCACTCGATGACATAAAACCTCTTGAGCTCGAGACATATCTAGTCATCGTCTTTGAACTTTCGTTATAATGCATTTCAACTCTAGCTCCTAGACCTCGACTATTTGTTTCTTTTCCTATTAACTCTAGACGTATAGAGTTTTTGTCATTTAGATTATTATCATACAAACGAACTGCTTCATCGAAACCATTCATTATTATATCTAAATCTCCATCGCCATCAAGGTCTCCAAGAGCAGAGCCAGTACTTACACCAAGATAATCTAGACCCCAGTTTGAACTGACATCATCAAATTTTAAATCTCCTAAATTTTTGAAAACCATATTTTTAAGCTTGTATGGTTCTTGGTCATTCCAAAAATCAAAATTATTCGCTGATTTACTTTTTTGACTTCGAAATCGATCTTTTGCATCCCCATTCCCAAAATCACGTGACATGCCATTAGTAAAATAAACATCCTCATAACCATCATTATCCAGGTCACCAAATTTCACTGTCCAAGTCCAATCCGTTGCGGATAAGCCAGAAAGATATCCCACTTCCATAAATCTATTCGTACCCGTATTTAGATAAACCATATTCCGCATATATTGTGGAGGATTAGGGAAATTAAGAAACCAAGCTTCGCTGTTAGGCCCCGTCATTGCCCCCATAGAAACTTTATCCCTGTAATGATTACTACCCGCCATATCCGATGCCATGAAATCTATTTTACCATCATTATTAATATCACTGTAATCAGATCCCATTGAAAACCAAGGCGTGTAAGGAACAGCCTCATCTGTTACATCTAGAAACTGTACAATGCCATTTTCATTTAGTCCCATATTTTTAAACAGATGATCCGGCCCCATAAAATCATTTGCTACATATAGATCTGGTCTACCATCATTATTATAATCCCACCATGTTGCTGATAAACCATAGTACGGATTTTTTCCTATTCCAGACTCCGCTGTTATATCTTTAAAATATCCATTTTCGTTTTTATAAAGATAATCATACTGACCAGCATTAATTAAAGCTGGATAGGTGCCCGGTCTCTCTAAAAAATATCCAAGCTCTTTATATTCTTCCTCTACTTGAAGTTTTCCATTTTTACTTCCTGTTATTTTTGTAATAACAGAGTCATTACTCATAGTTAATCTATTTGTAAGTAGGTATGCATCAAGATCTCCGTCATTATCATAATCTGCAAAGGCCATCATAACACTTGCACCCTTGTAGTCAAGACCATAAGCCTTCGCTTTCTCTTCAAATTTTCCTTTTGTATTAATATATAATTTATTGTGACTATCAAAACCACAAACATATATGTCTAACCAACCATCATTATTGATATCAATAAAAGAAACGCCTGTACTCCACATTTCATTGTCTAAAATGCCTGTAATTTCTGTGACATCCTCGAATTGCATTCCACCTAAATTTTTATATAACCTTCCTCCATCTTGCTGCCTAGATAGAAAAACGTCTTGCAGGCCATCATTGTTATAATCGCCTATTGCTACACCAGCAGATATAAAAGAATTCTCAAGTTGATTTTCATATTGGGGACCCGGACTCCATTTATTTATAAAATTAATACCTGTTCTATTGGAATCAATATGTAAATAGATATTTGATTTACTTTTCTTTTTTGACTTCCGATTAAATGGCTCAGCAGATAAAATTTGTTGCTCTGAAATAAGGGAATTGATTCTAGATTTATCCTTCAATGAAACAGATATTTTTATATCAGTCTTATTTCGAAAGGAATCACAGCCTACTAAAAAAATGATTATCATTAATGATATAAACAGACCCCTTTTAAACAATATAAACCCCCTTAAATAAAAAATTTAATTTTGAAATTTGTCTTGAAAAGAGAATCATAATAAATTTATTAATACTTCTAAATAGCACCTTCTATCTTAAATAAGATAATTTTTAAAATAAATAAAAGTTCATACAAATATTAAAAATACACTACTTTTGAACTCTTAGGGATTACAATTAATTAACTATCATGAAAAATAATCGAAGTCTTATGGTGATCGACCCCGCGGCTATCACTCCTTGTATTGAATCCTTTAATCGTATATCTAAAGTAGCACTCTCGCCTGTCACATACCATTTACCTGCACTCTACAATACTGATAGTTTATTTAAAGAATATGATACTAGCTCAACAAATGGTATTATTATTCTTGGTAGCGCAACATCAGTAAATGATGAAAATACATGGCAGGACAAAATTGTTGAAATTCTTTTAGATGCATCCAAAAATGATATTCCTATTCTAGGACTGTGCTACGGACATCAATTAATAGGTAAAGTTTTTGGAGGAAAAGTTGGACCTTTGTGGAATGGAGAAATAAAACAGGGCAATAGAGTTGTCGAATTAAAAGAAAGTCTGATATGGGGCAAACCAAAATCTGGTCACCTACTTTATTCTCATCAAGATGGTGTCACAAATATACCACCTGACTTTTCAATTCTAGCATCTAGCGATATGGTCTCCATTGAAGCAATTGCTAGTAATAACAAACCTATATGGGGGTTTCAGGCCCACTTAGAAGCCACTAATTCATTTGTAAAAGAGCATAAAATGGGGCCAAAAGGTATCCAAGAGTCCTTTGATTTTGGCCATATGCTTTTAGATAGCTTCCTATTTTCATTAAAATGATTAAATCAATTCATACTTTAAGTTTAATTCTTTTATTGAATATCTACATTTCTTGCACCCCTCCGAGCTCACTATATAGAATGGAGGGATCTACTGCATTGATAAAAAAAATAAATAAACTAATTGTGGACTC
>CAJQGZ010000069.1 GCA_905478065.1 uncultured bacterium
AAGGCGGTAAGTTTGAGAGTTTTGGCGAAGGAATAGGTAAAAATTTAGTTAAAGGCATAGGTAAATTTATAGGTGGTCCCGGTTTAATTATAGCTACTGCAGTGTTTGGTAAATTAGCCTTAAGTTTAAGTAAATTTGCAACTACAGCTTTTAAAGATATAATGGGTATAAATACCGCTGTTAAACAGAGAGCGGCGTTAGAGGAAATTGTTGTAAACACTTTAGCTAGTGAACCTGCCCTATTACAAAAAGTTAAAATGGGAACATTAAGTGTTCTCGATGTTGAAAAACAAATACTTGCTACAATAAAGCAGCAGCAAGCTGAAAGAGCTGCGTTAAAGGGGTATGGAGGAGCTTTAGCAGGTTCTATGTACCAGAGGGGAACTCGTGTTGGTTCTAGTGGTAGAGCTTTTACTAGGGGTATGGGTAGAATGGGTAGAGCCTCTGGGTTTGTACCGAATTTTGCTGATGCTAATGGAGAAAGAGCGGCGGCAGCGGCGGGAGGATATACTGCCGGAGCAATCAAAACGATGAATCAGCCCGGTGCTGGTACCATGATGTACAACTCTGCGGAAACTGTTAAACAGTTCCCCGGTATGAGTCAAAAGGCAATCATGCCTCCAAAAAATAGTCCCGCTGGAGCAGGATATAAGTCAGCTTTCGGCGCTGCACATGGATTCAACCCTTATGCTGCTGAAGGATTTATCCCTAATTTTAACAGGGCACCTAAAAGACCTGCTACGAAAAAACCCGGAACTGCTGGAAAGGGAACGCAAAAAGTCGTAGACCTTGCGCTTACGATGGCTAATAAAAAAAATGATGTTGGTATCATTACTCAAGAAGGGGAAAGTATTACACCTCTTACTTTTAGCCAAGATGCAATGAGTGAGAAAAAGGGTATTCCTAAATTAAGAAACGCTTTAAAAGAATTAAGAGGGAAAGACGGGAGAGTAGTGGGGAAAGCTAGTCTTAGGGTTAGTGGGGTGCCTATTGTACCAATATTCCCATTCTCAGATAAAAATGATACAATGTCTAAAGCTACAAAAGCGGGGTCAGCATTTAATTATTTAGAGAATCGCCTCACCAAATATGCAAAAGACCTTTCACAAATGATGTTTGGGGGGACGGGGAATGCTAGAAAATTTAATATGGATTCTCTTGGTAGGGGGACCGAGGGTGATATATTCGAAGAAGGCGTTAGGGCAGCTATTGGCGGAGCTAAGAATGAAGATAGAAATTCATTTTTTGATTTTAATGGCGGTTCTTATGCTAAGTCTGAGTTAATTGGTTTTTTTAATAAGCGAGGAGCAACAAATTTAAAGTCTAGGAGTAAAATAGAGGGCAAAATAGGATATGAAGCTGCTAAAAGTGGCGGTATTCCTAACAAAATGATGAACGACGACTCAGTAGGATTAGACTACAAGGAAGTGTTGCGTCAGTTTAGAACACAATTTACAAAAAAAACTAAAAAATCCAAAGCTCTTGGTTATGTTCCTAATTTCAGCCCTTTGAGCTCTTCCATTTCCAGAGAAAGACAGGCAGGAATCCCAGCTTCAAAAATTAGAGTAGGGTCTAGTCCGGCTTTACGTTCTTCTGGAAACCCTTCTGGTTTAGGTGTTTATAACACAATAGACGAACCAAGAGGTTTAAATCAGGGTATTAGTAGATCTAGGTCGATGGGGATTAATCCTAAAAGTCATGGAGCGGCAGAAGGATTTGTGCCTAATTTTGTAATGGGTCCATTAACTAAAACCTTAGCAGGGACTTTAATAAAAATGGGAGTTGGTAAAAAAGCTGCTGTAAATTTTGCTAAAAGTCCATTACAATCAATAGGACAGAGTTCGGTAGGGGGTTCAATTGGTTTCACAGCGGGAATGACTGCGCTAGGTGGTTCAGATAGTCTTATGGGGTCAGTGGCTTCATATGGTATGATGGGTATAGGTGGGGGACTCCCCGGAATGTTGGGAATGGCTGGCGTCGGTGCTCTTATGCATGGTCTCCCCAAGGCTATAGATCACTTTACGTCTTCTAGCAAAGACGCTTCGGAAAAATTAAAAGAACAAATTGCAGCTCAGAAAGAAGCTAACGATGCAGCTAAAGAATCTGCTGTGGCTTTTGGTGAAGTCGCTGAAAGTTTATCAGCGGCTGAGTTTGTAACCCGTAAAGAACAGGTAATTGGGGATTTGTCCAAGGCTTTTCCAAGCATGATAGGATCTAAAGAGTATAAAGATTTACTAAAGGCTGATAAAGGTAATTTTGGTCAGGTTAGTTCCGCTTTTACAGAACAGGGAGAAAAAGTCCAAGCTTTTCAAAATGTTGCAAACATTTCGAATTTTAAAGGCATGGTGCGCCAGCAGTCAGTCGGAGGCGGTGGGATAGACGATATATATTACGGAGGTGAAGGGAATCTGAAAACAGTTTTAGGTTTGGAATCGGGAGCTGGAAAAACTGCAGCTGATGAACTTATATCTAAATTAGAGGGCACCAAATATTCTCCAGAGGGAGTTATAAGAGATGTAGTAAAAAGGGGGAATATTCCTTACGCTGCACAATCTGCTAATTTGGGAACTAGTACAGCTTCAGCAGCGGCTGCTATGGGTATGTCAGAAAAAGCTTATAAAGAATTTAGGAACCCTGTAGAAAAGGGGCTACAAGAAATAGTTAAAGAGGAAGGGGGGCTTGAAAAAAGAAACGCAGCTTTAACTGAGTTTAATAATAGAATTATAACTCTCTATACGAATGGAGAAATATTATCAAAAGTTCAAGAAGAAGAAGCGAAGCGTCAAAAACAAATAAATGACCAAAAAGGTAAAGAAAGCCTAGCTCAGTCCGAATACACAAATGTGATCTATGAAGCCATGAAGGCTCAAGCAGAGTACAGAGATAGCGTGTTTCAACTTCAAAGACAATTAGATACATTTAAAAGATCTTCAGCTCAAGAACTCGCAATACTTGGGATAGAGGGTAATTTAAGAACTGGAAGAGCTGGAGCTACGATGACGCAAGCCGGCGCAGTTGGAGTTAGTAGAGATATAGCTGTCGAAAGAGCAGCAAAAATTAGTGAAGATGCTACGAAGGCAGCTGCGAAAACTTTAGAGATAGATATTAAATCCGGGTTAAAAGATCTTGATGTAGTAAAATTTATTGAAGGCCAAACGTTGGGAGCTCCTGAAGCTAAACGAGCTTTGGATATTTTTACTCAAGCTAGGGAAAGCATAAGCACTGGAGTAGATGGAAAATCTGTGACAGATGATTTATTAGAGCAGTTAGCTTCCGTTAAAGGGTTGGATTTGTCCGATAGAGTCTTTCAATCTAGTACTGAAGAGGGTCTTAAAACTTTTTTAGCTTCAGAAAATTTACCGCCAATACTAGAGACCCTAACTAAAGCTTACGAAAAACATCAGAAAGCTACAGATGCATCTTCAGAGACAGAAATCAATGCAAAAGCTCTAGCAGAGAAAAACTATCAAGTACAATTAGAATTACTAAAATTACAACGCACAATCAATACAGTTCGGCGTCAAGAACTGCGCGAAATACAAGCTGATGTTGCGTCAGCAGAGTTTCAAGAAGCAAAAAGATTAGCCGCTTCAGGTCAGTTAGGAGCACGAGGAGTCGGTAGCGCTTATGAAGCTAGTGTAAACGCTCAAATAGCTGCGGGTGGAGTAAGATCAGTTAATTTTGGCGGTGTTATGGGTCAAACATTTAAAAATGAAATGTCTTATGGTGGCGTAGAAGCTTTTGAGGACTTCAGAACTGGCGTTAAAGATGTAGCAGGCACAATGAAATCATCTTTTGCCGATGCTTTTCAATCCATATCAAGCGGCGCTACAACCGTACAAGGAGCTTTAGCTAACATGGCTCAAAGTATTCTGAGCTCGATAAACCAAATGTCCACCCAAATATTTACGAACATGATGTTTTCAAAAATGTTTGGAAATAATTCTCCGGGAAATTTTGCTAAAGGTGGATATGTTCCCGGTTATGCTGCTGGAGGATTAGTAACAGGTGGATCTGGCTACAAAGATGACGTATTGACTAAAATGCAAGGCGGAGAATTTGTTATTAAAAAATCTGCTGTCAACAGAATCGGAATAGGCAAACTAAATGCAATAAATGGCTATGCAAATGGCGGCTCTACAGGGCCTAGTATGGGTACCATGGGTCTTGTAGCAGGAGTAAGTGGCGCAGCAACTGGGATACTCGGCGCAGCGATGCAAGATCGTCCTGACAAACCTTTACCTTCCAGAAACTATGGAATGGGAAGAGGTAGTCTAGGTTATCTAGGTGGAGCAGATCCTGATGGTGGTCAGATTGATAGAGCTTCAGGTGGCGGAACTTCAGCTAACGTTTCATTGTCCAAAGGTTTTGTATATTATAGAAGAGACCCAGAGACTGGAAGATTAGTAAGTGAAAGAGCAAGACCTACTGAAGGAAGATTTGAAGTAAGCAGTGCTTTATCACTAATGGGAAGACTTGATGAAGGCGATCCTCAGACATCAAGAATGTTTGATAAGGAGCAGAGAATTGCTAATTATCAAAACTATATAGCTGGAGAAAAAGCAAGTAGAAGAGCTCAAACGCAAGCTGTTAAAGATCAGAAAAAATCTCGACTAATTGGAGCTTACATGAATGCCGCCATGTTGATTGGTGGAGCTAAACTTTTTGGAGGTGGAGCTGGTACTGCTGGGGGAGCAGCATCAGGCGTTAGTCCAGAGGGGTTTGACAATTCTAAAGACGCATACGAAAAATTAGTAGGAGGAGTCGGCGCTGGTGGTGGTTTTGACAACTCTCGGAGCGCTTATGAATCTTTGGTGGGAGGTAATAACGCTAATGGAGGTTTAGCTAAAGTTATGGGCGGCGAATATGTCATGAGCCCTCAAGCAGTCCGTACTCACGGTGTAGATTTCATGACAGAACTTAATCGCGGAAATGTTCCTCGTTACGCTTCTGGCGGTTTAGTTGGTAACCAAACTGGCGGGGTAGCTACCGGCGGTTCAGGATCAGTCATGAGTGGTAACATGACCAATAATGTTAAGATTAATGTTAACATTGATAAAAGTGGAAAAGCAGAAGCTAGTGCCACTGCAGATTCCCAGAATGGTTCAGAGTCAGCGAGAGGAGAAAGTGAAGATGTGGAGAACAATGCAGATCTAGGAAAAGCTCTTCAAAGTGTTGTCATTGATGAACTTATAAAACAGCAAAGACCGGGAGGTTTGTTACATTCCCAGAGTTAATAATTTCTATTCTCTAGATTAGATATTCTTTTTTCGAGCTCGATAAATTTAAGTTCTATCATTTTAATACCCTCGTTGTACATCGCATGAGGGTTGATGGAATCATGAGGTAGTATAGGTATTTTAGCAATAGGAGAAAAATCAAAAGTCATTTCACACATTACATTTTCCGCAGAGGAATGATTATAGTCTTTATTTAAAATGATTACCTGTTTTGATAAATAGATATTTCCATTTCTAACTCTATTAGGCAGCGAATAAAGTAGTTCTATCTCAGTATATCCATCTACAATCTGAACGCTCATTATACTTCTTTCAAGGACGGATTGAGTTTCTGATTGATCAAATTCAATATCTGCAGTTATGAAGTGCCCTTCTTCATTCATGATCTGAACTGGATTGGAGGGCGGCTCAATATATTTACCGGGAGCAGAAATGGACATTTCCAAAATCCTACCTTTAGGGTCTACTTTTTTTACAGTGAATTCAGTATATTCGCCAGTTAAGTTTTTGCTGCTGCTTGAAGCCGTTCCTCCCTGAGCATATATTTTATCTCCGTAGCTGTATTTAAATTTATTCTCTTGTTTTATGTTTGAGACTTCAATAGCTTCATATTCTTCAAAATCAATATCTAATTTATCCCCAGCAGTAAGACGAAAACTAAAATCTCCTTTTACTTTTAATGATTTTCCTGAACCTTCAAATTTTCTTTTGATATTGATAGATTCAAAATTTTCCGCTTGGTAATATATTTCATTATCGCCTATACTTAAAAAAGCTCCGTTTTTACAAACGACTTTTCTTTCGCTGCTAAGATATAGTCTATTTGTGTCTTTTTTTATTGACGCTTCGAAAACTTCGGGCTTCATATATTAATTTTACTCTAAATCAACAAGAATACCAAATTTAAATTTTATACCTCCGGCATTTACTATATGCCTCCATTCCTCGTATGACTTAAATATGGGGTCTTGTTTAAATACAAGGAAAGCTGCGTCATTATATTTGACAATATTGTCAGAATTTATAACTGCTGTTCCGTCTCTACCCCCTGCAATACCACCGGGGGAACCTGTGTCTACAAAAACTGTATACTTATTTTTGTTTAAAGGTCTATTAAACTTAATTTGAATATAAAAGTTTCTCTCTCTCCAGCCCCCTGCAGTCTGTGTATTACCAACCCATACTTGAATGTTATTTATATCTACCAAATCACCTTTAACTATAGATTTGCAAAGATTTTTATCATTAGTTTCGGAAGTGTTAATTATCAATGATTTATACCTGCTTCCGCTAGCACGGAATACGCTCATACCTATGTCGTCTGGCTGGTCACCAGTAGTGCGATTTGTTATGTCTAGAGCTGTTTGAGCTTGCTCTTTATTATGAGCGACCACTAACTCTGCCCAACAAGCAAATGTCATTGATTTAAAGGCCGCTGAGACAGCACTAAACTCTCTCAACCTAAAAGAGGTTCCTAAAGGCTCTAAAAACGGTGTACCATCTGTACCATCTATAGTCCTAAATGGGTTTGAGAAATTATACTCTACCTCTCTATTAGGTAAGGTGGAGAAGTTCAACGTATGATCGCTGAATATTCTTGGAGACTCTTGATTTGTTGTAGAGACATCATAC
This sequence comes from uncultured bacterium, assembly GCA_905478065.1. Classification (GTDB taxonomy): domain Bacteria; phylum Fidelibacterota; class Marinisomatia; order Marinisomatales; family UBA1611; genus TMED80. The sequence continues at coordinate 6,873 of CAJQGZ010000069.1, forward strand.
TTAGGACTATCATTTTCATCTGTAATAAAAGCTCTACGTAAAGATAAACTATCAAAAAGTGCAATGGCTATATTTATATTAGTAACTTCAGGATTATTAATCATCGAAAATGGAATTTTAAATCCATCTATACCTTCATTAGCGCTGAATACATGATAACCTCTGTGAACCCTAGGTTTTACATAAGGATCTTTCGCGGTACCGTCTGGCATAAATTTTTGATGATTTGCATATCCTGCATCTAAAAGAACGACTTTGT
>CAJQGZ010000070.1 GCA_905478065.1 uncultured bacterium
AAAATAAAATTATATAATTAATTATGCCATTCTATCAAAAACGAGGAGAAATACCACAAAAAAAACATACTGAATTTAGAGATGAAAATAAAAATCTTTTTTGGGAAGAGCTAATTAGCAGAAATGGTTTTAGCCATATGTACTCAAATGTATATCATATAAACCCACCAACTGCAGTAAAAAATTTAGGTTCTAAAACCAAAAATGAAATTGATGTAATCGAAAAAATAAATAAACATTATCATTTAAAAACATCAAATATTAAAAGTGAGGGCGATGCTGTATATTCTCGAAAAACACTATTTCTGAATGCTGATTTAGTAATTTCTAAATGTCATGTCGATAAGTCAATGGATACTCTTTATAAAAATGCTTATGCTGACGAATTGTTGTTTATTAGTGCCGGGGAAGGCACTTTACAAACAAATTTTGGGAGTTTTGATATAGTCTATGGAGATTATGTAGTTATTCCAAGAGGCGTAATATGGAAAATGAAAATTAATTCCCCATTAAAAATATTAGTCATTGAATCAAAAGAACCAATTGAAACACCTGAACGCTACAGAAATAAATTCGGTCAACTATTAGAGCATTCACCATTTACTGAACGAGATATTATAACCCCTCAACACGATGAACCATCTTTAGAACAAAATACGTTAATTGATGTTAAGTACGGGGAATGTTTTCAATCTTATGAATATCAAAATCACCCTTTTGATATAATTGGCTGGGATGGATATTATTATCCTTGGAAAATAAACATTAAAGAATTCATGCCAATTACTGGGAAAATTCATCAACCACCTCCCGTTCATCAAACGTTTCAATCTAAAGGCTTCGTCGTTTGTTCTTTTGTGCCTAGGTTATATGATTACCATAAAAATTCAATACCCGCTCCTTACGCTCATAGTAATGTAGACTCCGAAGAAATTATATATTATGTCGACGGGAAATTCATGAGCAGAAAAGGTGTTGAACCAGAATCGATAACTTATCATCCCATGGGCTTAACACACGGGCCTCAGCCAGGAAAAATCGAAGAATCTATTGGGGCAAAAGAAACTAAAGAGTTTGCTGTTATGATAGATACTTTTAAACCAGTGGACTTAACAACTGATTCGCAAAAAATCGAAGATGAAGAATATATCTATTCTTGGAATTCTTAGCTTATGATTTATGACCCAGATAAGATAACATTTCAGGAAACACATAAGCTGATGATTGGATCAATTGTCCCAAGACCAATTGCATTTGTAGGTACAACTAGTTTAAAAAAAGTTGATAACATTGCACCTTTTTCATACTTTAACGGTGTTTGTTCTAATCCACCAACCGTCATGTTCGCACCTGCTCGAAGAGGGTGGGATGGAAAAGAAAAGGATACTTTAGTTAATATAAGGGACACAAAAGAGTTTACAGTCAATATAGTTTCTGAGTCATTTGCTCAGCAAATGGTTGAATGCTCAACAGATTATGATAGTAATATTAATGAATTTGAGATTTCTGGTTTAAGTACCTCAAAATCAAAAAAGATTATTCCGCCAATACTGAAAGAAGCGAAAATAAGTCTTGAATGTAATCTAAATCAAATCGTTGAGATAGGGGACGGAACTGCGGGTAGCGGATTTATTGTCATTGGAAGCATTGTATTATTCCATATAGAAGATAGTATAATATCCAATAATAAAATCGATATTGAAAAATTAGAACCTATTGGGAGATTAGCAGGTGACTGGTATACGCGGCCTACTGATAATTTTCAGATAACTAGAAAAGTTAAACCTGAAAAGTAATCTTATTTAAGGAATTTATTTTTATAATTCCCTCTCAAAAACATGAATTTAGAAACTCATTTATACAAAGCGCAAACTATTGGCAATATAGAGCCAATAGAATACATGATCCCCTACCCTGGCACCCAAGCAATAATTGAGGGTCAAATAATTAAATTTGGAGAAAAAAGTATTTTTAGTGATTATAATCTTAAAAATATTGAATTCTATCAACTCATTCAAAAGATGGCTAATTGGCTAACTGAGCAAGGTATTAATCCAAAAGATAATGTTATAATTGAAGAAAATTCATCTTTGCAGTCATTATTATTACTTTATGGTCTATGGCACATGGGAGCAAAAGGTATTTTTCTTGAAAAAAGTAATGTCAAAATAAATAAAAAATTAGGCGCAAAAAGAATAAAATTTGAAATTGATTTTAAGAAAGCCATAATGTCATACTCCCCGGTTTTTATTCCGAAATACAAAGCTTTATTAGATGAAACCGCCGTCATTATGATAACAGAGGATAAAAGTATTTTTTTATCACACTACAGCTTACTTGTTAATGCAAATAGTATACAAAAAGCGCTGGACCTAAGATCCGGCATGAATTTTTATTGCGACTTGAAAGCAAACTCGACTTTTTGGGTCGTTATTTGTGCGATTTTACCCATTTATACTATGTGCCCATTTACAAAAAAAGATCCTCATTACACATTTACTTATGATGAGATAGATCAAAAACGAGGCTATCGATTGCGTAAAGACTGGGAAAACATTGAAAACTTTAAAGTAAACGATATCGCACTTTGTAAAGAAAATAGCGCTGTGTTAGCAGTTAAAAATAATCCAATCCATCTTACAGATTTTGTGGTTAAAAAAAATGAGCTTTGGATTAAAGGGCACTCTCTAATGAGTGGTTATTTAGAAGAAGGACTCATGTCATTCCAAGACAACTATCTAATAATTAATAATCAATAGCAATCAAGCTAAGTCTTTTAAAACCTCACCAGCATGAGTCTTTGGACTAACTTTTTCATAAACTTTTTCTATTTTACTATTTTCATCAATCAAATAAGCTATTCTAAGAATTCCTTCATATTCTCTACCATACATCTTCTTTAAACCTATTGCTCCATATGATTTTATTGTTTCTTTCTCAGGATCAGATAATAATTGAAATGGGAACTCTTGTTTGGTACAAAAATTCTTTTGAGCTTTTATTGAATCAGCGCTCATTCCAAGCACTACTGTATTATTTTTTTCAAAATTTTTGAACTCATCCCGGAGTCCTTGACCTTGGATAGTTCAGCCAGGTGTACTTGCTTTTGGATAGAACCAAAGTAAAACTTTTTGACCCTCAAAATCTTTAATATTTACTGTATTCCCATCCTGATCATTAAGTTGAAACTCAGGAGCACTTGATCCAATAGATAACATTTAAACCTGCCTAACTTGATTATTTACAAACTTAGTATATAGCAGAATATATAAAATTAATTGTTATTGTGATATAACATATACTTTGATGTGTGATAAATGGCATCAGCTATCTTCTTTAATGAATCCGCTTCATTTGGAAAAATGCTTCTGACATTTTTTATAGGATTTTTATCTAAAATATTATGCAGTTCATATCCAGACCCATCACGAAAAACTCTTAAATAAAATTGGTCATCTATTACTCCATAGCTGGTTGGATTCATTTTTTTATTTACTAAGAATGCAAGATTATTATCAGAACTTAAAAGATCTCTTCCAATTGTCTTATTCATATATGGTATTTTACACAGACCTGCAATCGTGGGTATCAAATCAGATAAACCTGATGCCCGGTTTATTATCTGTGGATTCTGAATAATTTTTGGAGAAAAAATTATTAATGGGACATTATAAGACCTTAATTTAAGTTCGTAATCTTCAAGGCCCATATGTTCTGCCTGAGGGTCAGCTGTACCATGATCCCCAAATAAGACAAATATAGTGTTTTCATAGTAGGATGACTCTTTTGCTAATTCAAAAAACGTTCCTATAGAGTGATCTAAAAGTCTCATTGCATTAAACTGCTCAACTGATTTAAAACCAGCTTTGTTAAGACTATCTTTTTTTATATTATTTACAATGAAACCGTCATTGTCGTCAGGGATTGTATAGGGACGATGATTCCCGGCTGTTTGAATGATTATAAAGCTTGGTTTAGATAACTCTTTTTTATTTTTGAGAATATTGTCTGCTTCTTTGAATAAATCTAGGTCAGATACTCCCCAAACGTCCACTCTCGGTCGATTTATATCATCCATTTCGATCAGCTTCATTTGTTTTATGTTATAAGATACTAGGCTTCTAATATTGGCCCAGCTAGCGCTTCCGCCTATCATATAATATTTTTCATAATCTTCAAATTCTGAAATAATACTATATTGATCTCTGATAATCGGATTCCTTGATGATGTTCTTCTTGCAACATCTGGAATTCCTGTAAGCATCGTAAAAACAGATCTAGAAGTACTGACCCAAGGTATATAAAATTTTGGAGAGAATATTCCATTAGATGAGAGACTATCAAGAAAAGGAGTCGCCTTTAACGGATTTCCAGCAATACCCAACCTATTTAAACCAACTGATTCCATAAATATTATCACTACATTAGGATGATTGCTCAATTTTATGCTTGGTTCAATCTCTCTGACATAGTTTAAATTATTTATATCTGGGTTAGTCGTTCCTAAATAATTTGAAATAATAGGATAGGATTCCTTTACTTTATCTATTTCAAAATCAGCTTCTTGAAAAGTTGTTGTATCATAAAAGTATAAAACAGGATTTAACGCTAAGGCAGAAATGAAAGCACTCCTGCTAAAAAATGCATCGCTCCACAACAACATATATTGAGAAATTGTGCCCCAAAAACCGAATATATATATAAAAAAACATAATATGAGTTGAAAACTTTTCTGATATTTAGTTTGAAAAACTTTCTTCTTTTTTAATGTTACATCTATTAACCAGTTGTGAATTTTAATAAAAAGTGCGCATAGTATTAATACGAGTAATAACAATCGTATGACCGGATAAGATTCCCATATCATTCCTAATGATATAGTAAAGTTTTCCAATAATGTAAAAACGGTTATGTCAATTCTTTGTTGAGTATAACCATAGGTCGCAAAATCAAAAATGTAAAAAAAAATTGCTGATGTTAATGCTAATGAGTAAGTCCAATTTGCAGCAACAACTGTATAAGAAAACTTCCAATATTTAACTATAGGGCCAATAGTAATAATCAAACAGGGCAATGACAAAAGAATAGCTAGCCTCAAATCAAACCTAATACCAATCCAAAAGCTTTTTAAAATGTCTATTAAGCTGGAAGGTTCATAAAAAAGAAAGAAGAAAGAAAAACGTAGAACTATAAATAAAGACCAAGATAAAATTGTAATACCAAATAAATATTTTAGTCTCCTAGAAATATTTACAATATTTATCAAAACAATGTATCGGATAGATTAATTCCAGACCACTTCATTCTGTCATCATTAGATATAATCATCTCATTAATTACATTAATCCCTTTTTTTTGTCCATTCCAAACTAAATGAGATAAAGCTATTTCAAATTCAACCCATTTAAACTCGCAATGTTCGCTTGATATTGATACATCACCCGAATCAACTTCGATTCCAAAAACTGGCACAAAATTAATTCTATCTTTATGCTTTTCATAAAATTGACTAACATGGTCAGCTATGAACATTGTAACGGGTGTTAAATTTGTTTCTTCCTTGAGCTCTCTAATTGCTGCTTCCCAAGCTTCTTCGCCCTTTTCAATTTTACCAGCCACTCCTTGCCAAAGGTGCTCATAAATTTTTGTTTTTGCGCGTTTTAAAATTAAATATTTAATCCCTTCAGATGTCTTTCTGTAGACATAAGCATCGATAACTCGAGTTACTACTTTAGTCATCACATGCCTTTTTTCAATTTCATATCATTAAGCCAACTGTTGGACCAAACATCAAAGTCACCCGATTGAATAGTTTCTTGTATTTTTTTTGTTAATGAAATGTAGTAAGAGATGTTTAAAGTCGAGGCAATGCGTAATCCTAGAATCTCCTTAACATTAAAAAGGTGCCTGACATATGACTTTGTAAACATGCGCCCATAAGCATGTGTACTATTTTCATCGATTAATGAATGGTCATTTTTATATTTTCCATTTGTAATGTTAACTGTTCCATCAGATGTAAATATTTGACCGTTTCGACCATTCCTTGTCGGCATTACGCAATCAAACATATCAACACCTAGTCTAATCGCTCTTACAATGTCTGTAGGTTTTCCAACACCCATTAAATACCTAGGCCTATCTTTAGGAAGCAACGAATCACAAAAGTCAATTGTGTCAAACATCGCGTTTTTTTCCTCTCCTACAGCTAGTCCCCCGATTGCGATCCCCGAATCTGCTTGTTCAACTAACCCTTCAATACTTATTCTTCTCATTTCCTTATCCACCCCACCTTGAATTATGGGAAATAAAGTTTGATCGTGGCTGTATAAGCTAGGATTATTTCGCAAATATATTTTACACCTCTTAAACCAATCGCTCGTTCTTTTTACAGCTTTGATTACTTCTTTTTTATCTGCTTTCCCTGGAGGACAATGATCAAAGGCCATAATTATATCTGAACCTAAAAAACGCTGAATTTCCATAGATTTTTCTGGCGTCAAATTATGAGAACTTCCATCTAAGTGGGATTGAAACTCAACACCATCATCTGTTATTTTGTTTAAGTTGGCTAATGAAAAGACTTGGAAGCCTCCACTATCAGTTAACATCGGTTTTGTCCAGTTTGAAAATGCATGAAGGCCACCTGCTTCGTGAATAATATCAGTCCCTGGTCTTAAATAAAGGTGGTAGGTGTTTCCAAGGATGATGTCTGCGCCTAAACCTTCTAATTCATGGGGGGAAAATGTTTTAACAGCTCCAATAGTTCCAACTGGCATAAACACGGGGGTCTGAATATTGCCATGATCTGTTGTGATTAGACCTGTTCTAGCGGAAGTTTTTTTGTCAAAATGGGTTATTGAATACTTCAAAATAATATGTCGAAAGCTTGCCTAACATTGTCAACCGGATAAATCTTTAGATTATGCTTTTCTAATTTCCCATTCATACTCGCTGATGGAACTACGGCCCCACTAAAACCTAAAGCTGAAACTTCAGCTAACCTATGCCCTAACCGACTGATTGACCTGATTTCGCCTGCTAAACCAATTTCTCCAACAAAAACGATTGTTTCATCAATTGATTTATCCATAAAACTTGAAGCTATTGCACATAAAATTGATAAGTCAGCTGCTGGGTCATCCACTTTTAGACCTCCAACTAAATTGATAAAAACATCTTTGACCCCCATAACTAGCTCCATTCTTTTTTCTAAAACTGCTAAAAGCATGGATAGCCTTCTTAAATCAAAACCATTTACATTTCTTTGAGGTGTCCCAAAATTAGCGGTGGAAACCAATGCTTGAACTTCAATTAATATCGGTCTAGTGCCTTCTAAAGATGGATAAATACAAGTTCCTGGTATGTTTTTACTTCTTTCTGACAAAAACATTTCAGACGGATTTGAGACTTCATTAAGACCATCTTCATTCATATGAAAAATGCCCACCTCATTTGTAGCTCCAAACCGATTCTTTGCAGATCTTAAAATTCTGTGCTCGTATCTATCATCGCCTTCTAAATAAAGCACAGTATCTACCATATGCTCTAGCATTTTTGGCCCAGCAATAGTCCCCTCTTTAGTGACATGCCCAATAATCATTATAATAACATTATTTTGTTTACTGACTTCCAAAAATTTTTGCCCACAATCTCTAATCTGACTAGGAGAACCTGGCAAAGAGTCTAAATCTGAATTTACAATAGTTTGGATTGAATCTATAATGACCATAGCTGGTGAAATTCTATCTATGTGCATAAGGATTCCATTTAAATCATTCTCACCTGATAGGTGAAGGTTATCAGGCCTAACACTTATTCTCTTTGCTCTAATAGCAACTTGCTCTTCACTTTCTTCTGCAGAGACATATAAAATTGGTTTGTTAACACCAGAACAAATATGTAACGCTAATGTTGACTTACCTACTCCAGGACTTCCACCTAATAGAAGTAATGACCCAGGCAAAAGGCCTCCCCCAAGCACTCTATCTGCTTCTGTCATGCTCGTAGTTATTCTTTCTCCAGGGTCAGATTCTAAAATATCATTGAGGGCCTTATAATCTCGGTAATCAACCTTAGATCTTTTTATATTTTTATTGCCTAAAACCTTGAACTCGGAAAGTGTACCCCAATCCTTACAACTAGGACATTGCCCATTCCACTTGGCAAAGTCATCGCCACAGGCAGAGCATAAAAAGTTTATTTTGTTTTTTTTATTCGCCATAGAAGTAGGAGAAATTGGTTTCTACGGGCGATGGAATCAAGACAGATATTCTACCAATCAGGGCCTAGGGATAAATACCATTGTGGCTTTGAATAACCGCTTGGGTTCTTATCCCAGGCAGATTCAACTCTCAATAAAAAATATCCTAAATTAATTTTTACGCCCAATCCAGATGTAACGACCCAAGGAGAAAATTTTGCTGTATCATCTGAACCATATCTTTCTGGCCAACTATTTGAAGAAAATTCCTTAGATGAATCCCAAGCTGCTCCAACATCAACAAAGGCATGACCTCTAATATTTCCAAACACAACTTTTAAGGGGAACCCTAAGGCAAGATAATTAATAAATGGAAACCTTACCTCAAAATTAAAAAGTGAAGCATAAGTACCAACCCTCTCTGCGAAACGAGCACCTCTCATTGGGAACGCATATTCTGTAAAGTAGACGTCAGTTATTAAGTTTGAATTTGAAGTATCGGTTAAAACACTCCTGTATGCAGAAGCATCACTATCTCCATTTGTTGTACCACTTTGAAAATCTGTAAGCAAGTATGGTATCCCACCTAGAAAAAATTTCTGAGCATTTTTACCTTGGCTTCTTCCTAAAAATCCTCTAACAGCTAAAGTATAATCACGTCCAAAGCGCCAGTATTTTCGGGCATCCACTTTTATAGTTTGAAACTTAAAATCAGTTTTCCATCCAGGACTAGCTGTAACAGAAATATTTTGTCTGAACCCATCTATTGGCCCAGTAAATCCAAAAATAGAATTATCAATAACCCAGCTTGCTCGTGGTAAAATTGTAGAAAAATTTGTCGAAGACCCAGGCCTTTTTATTAATTCTTCTTGCCCAAAGGTATTGATTACCCTATCAAGAATATCATAGCTAATATTATGCCATGTAAGACCAAAGTCAATTCTTTGAAAACGACTAAATGGGTGCGATATATAAGATTGCAATCCATAATGCCTCAAACGCCCAAGTGAATAATAGCCAGCTTGAAAAAAGTCAGCATTCTGAAAACCTACAAAATAGTAATCCGTTTTATTTTTTAGATAACCATACGATAAAAAATAATCACTATCTTCAAGAGTGAGTACCATCTCTGTACCAAATTGTATTTGATGATTACCTAAGATATCACTAAAAGCAAAGTAAGTCATACCGGTGGCACCAAACACATTACTTATTTGCAAGTTCCCGCTAACCATATCTAATGTAAATCTTGTTTTATATGATTTTGGAATATGAGCACCGTCGACAAGAGTGTCTTTGACAGCTATTTCCTTCTTAGCACTCTTATCATCCAATGAATAGTTATAATTCTCATAACCCTTAGCAAATACCCACTTTGAATATGAAGAGTTTGTATTTAGATCAATTCTTTCAATTTTATCTGTATCGCGAATATCCGCTACAGATAAATCTTCTTTATCTCTTGATTTAATGAATTGTGTAGGGGATATTTTTTTACTGCTCATATTTAATGGGTTGTTCAAACCATACAAGTCCCAACCAACTCCAGAATACCCAGCAAAAATTATTGATTTATCATCCTTAGAAATTGTAGGCTGTTGCAATCCTGTTAAAACGTTTGTAATCGCTATTGGACCATTATTATTATCAGAATCTCTATTGCTATTTTCAAGAAATGAATATTTATATAAATTATAAACACCGTTGTGGTCAGAAGTATAGAAAAGTGTTCTTTCAGAATTTGCCCAAATAGGATAGCTCTCGTTATCTGGAGTGTCCGTAACTCTACTAATTTCGCCACTATTTATGTTAACAACATAAATATCAGTTTGACGATAATCATGATCTTCTATTCTCCCGCTGTATTTACCATCTATGTAAATACCTCGATCTGAAACAAAAGCAATCTCCTCTCCATTTTGATTCCAAGATGGATATGAGTCTGAAAAAACATCATTTGTAATTTTTTTAAAGTTGTCTTTTTCGAAATTGTAAATATAGATATCACTAGAGCCATTATGATTACCCGCAAATGCAATATCGTTTCCTGAGGGACTCCATGCAGCAGAAAATACGCCGTCTAAGGCAATCGCAATTTTTTTTACTTTTTTTGATTTAACATCTATTATCTGCAGTGCATCAGAAGAGCCAGATTTAGTTGCAATTACTATTTTTTCTCCATCAGGTGACCATGATATACCAGGCTGCAACCACTTAAGTTCTTCAAAATTAACAGAGCGACTCCCTTGGACTAATGTTGCTTTTTTCTTACCTGTGGCGGCATCTAAAAGGTAAACATCAAAATAACCAGACCTATCTGAAAGTAAGGCTACAGTACTGCCGTCAGGAGAAAGAGATGGAGATACATTGTAAAAATTTCTATTTTTTTTATGATCAGTAATTTTTTCTGACATATCTTCAAGAGGATCTCTATCGGCTATATCTGGCCAATATTCTTTTTTCAAATACTTGTGCCATTGATCAGATAATTCATCCCACTTCATCCCTAAAGCTAATTGATAACCCTTCTCAGCATTTTGCGTCTTCTTCATTGAACGGAATATTTCTCCGACTTTTTCCCTACCATATTTACCAGCAATAAAACGCCACAGGGATTGCCCACCCTTGTATGCCATAAAATAATTCAACTCATTTACAGTAGGCATTCTTTCATGGATGGCAATATCACGCAAAACCATATCTGCTTTTGTATCCCAATTTGAACTTAAAAATTCGGCCAATCCTTCGTTCGACCATAGAGGAATCCGAACTCTAGTTCTACTCGCCATCATATTTTGAGCTGTACCTCCATAAACCATATCATTCAACATGGCATGAACTAATTCATGATGAATAACATGTCTAAACTGTTCGAAATCACCATCAAACGGAAAAACTATCCTATTTTTAAACAATTCGGTTACCCCACCAATGCCTTCAGACATATACTGACCAATAACATTAGTCTGCTGGAATTCATTGTGAGAATTATAAACTAAAATAGAAACACGCTTTTTCAAGTCCCATGCAAGGTGAGTAGATATTTGATCGTAGGCTTCTTCAGAAACTTTTGAGGTAAATTCTGCTAAGTCCTGATTATTACCATAAAAATATATATCAAAATTAGGTGTTTGGATGTATGACCAGTCGAAATCTCTGTATTGAACTTTATTTTTACCAAAGGACTGTCCAAAAAGTGAACCGATGAATAAAGTAGTAACTGTTATATATTTTAATAAAGTCATTTTAGAATTAACGAAATACATTAATAGGATGTTTGATACATTAAGAAAAAATTCAAGATAATGTCAATATGTCCTGAAAAGTAAATTTTATTGTTAAATTTAACACTCTTATTAAAACTAAATTTATAAAGATATTTTTTAAATCATGGAATTACCAATTTATTTTATTTCAGATGTGCACTTAATGTTAAATGAATCTTCCGAAGAAGATGCTAAAAGACAATCCCTATATAGATTTTTAAATTTTGTCAGAACGACAAGAGGCACGCTTTTTTTTGTTGGTGATTTGTTTGATTTTTATTTTGAATATCCTGATATGATACCTAAATCATATTTTGACTTTTATAATAAAGCATTTCAATTACGAAAAGCTGGAGTAGATTTAAGGTTTATTGCAGGGAACCATGATTATTGGGTTTTAGATTTCATGAAAGAAAAATTAATGAACCATACTTACTTTGACGATACAACTTTTTCTATTAGAGGAAAGAACTTTTATATTACTCACGGAGATGGACTCTTAAGTTGGGATTATGGGTATAGAATTTTAAAAAAGATAATTCGTTCTCCGTTTTTCATTTGGTGCTTTCGGTTCTTACACCCAACTACTGCATATAAAATTGCCAGAAAAATCTCTCGAACAGAGAACCACCCAGAGTTACCAACTGAAATCAAGGATAAGATTAGAACAGAACTTAAAAAACATGCTTCTAGTCACTTTGAAAAAGGATTTGACTACATGGTTTGTGGCCATTATCATCTAAATGAATTAATAGATGCAGGAAGAGGGAAACTAGCGGTTCTCGGTGACTGGCAAGACCAGCCATCGTATGCAGTCTTTGACGGTGAACAATTGACACTGCATCAATGGGAAAATGATGATTAGACATTTAATAATAATAATTTGTTGTTTTACACTTTTTCAAAGTTGTGCTACTGTTAAAAGTTTTTTTGGAAAAAAGTCGATAATTGATCCTGACGATCCAAATTTTCTCAACAATATTCAGAAACTAAGGAGTGCATATCAAGATGGAGATATTCAAGCTTTAGAAGAAATGATTCAAGTTTATAATGATGATGATCAACATATAAAAGCTAGAATAGAAGCTGGTAGAATGTTAGCGAATACTCAACACCCAATGGCGTTGAACGCTATTGCAAAAATGGTTGAAACAACAAGCGCTGTCGATTTCTCATTCTTGAAGTCTTCAATAGAAATGCTCGCACTTTTCAGAGAAAACCCAAAAGCTAGTTTTGCAATGGTTGAGAGCATGCATATCCTCGAAGATAGAACAAACAACCTACATTTAACTATAGCCGAAAATTTGAATAAAGTGAGAACTAAAGATCAAATTCTTGTATTACTAGACTTATATGAAATTGCAAAAGCAAATATGAGTAGAACAGAAAGTATGCTGACACAAATATTAGGCGGATTAGAAAGCGACCAAGTAATACCTGTTCTTACTGCCATTGCAAAAGATCCAAACGTTAGGCTGGGTATTAGAAATAAAGCCGTTCAAATATTAGGTAAAAAAAGCCCCGAAGATGTTGCAACCGCTTTCGCTGAATTGTTGGGTGATCCAAACACTAATTTAGAAGTTCGTGAATTTGCTATAAATACTATGGCTGGGGTAAAACAAGAAAACCTTATCTTGGCACTTTTGAATACATATAATACTGGAAAAGGTCAGTATTATACACTCTTAAATACAATGCTTTCTGCTCTAGGAGAGTTCAACGAGCCAGAAGTCAAACTCGCAGTTGTAGAGATTGCGAGTAACAGCGATTATCCCTTAGACATTCGAAAAAAAGCGATAGATAACTTGGGCTCTTTTAAAGATCCCGATGTTATTCCAAAAATATTACCTATTCTTGAAAAAAAAGAAAATTATGTTTACTATGATAATATCCTTGATATGGTTTATATGCTTGGAGAAGAAAAAATATGGGCTGAACAAGTTCGTAGGATGGCTTTTAAGGCGAGCTTAAATGAAAGAGAACATGAATAAAAAACAAATATTTATCATATTATTGTTCTGCACGTGGTTTTTAAATACTGTTCAAGCTAGTTATACAATATCAGGAAGTGTTAAAGATCAAGATGGAAATATTATTAAAAAAGGTTCCGTGACTTTAATAAAAGATACCGATGGCTCAGAGGTTAAAAAGACAAAGTTAAATCGAAAAGGCGATTTTAAACTTAAAAAAATTAGTAGTGGCAAATACACAATAAACATAAATGCTGGGGTTAAAAGTTCTAATCCTGTTTCTGTGATGGATGATAATGTTGAAAACTTAGATTTGATTATCAATATAGTTAAAGAAACAGAACAAAAGGATAATGAAGACTCGAAAATTTCTTCGCTCGATAAGCCGGACCAATTACAAACTCTTAACACACCGCTTCAAACACAAAAAGAAAGTGATCTTCTTCCACAAGTAAGGCGATTTGAACAGGTAGATAAGTTACAGTTTGAAGATCAATTTTTTGAGTATGAATCAAATTTAAGAGAATTGAAAAATCAAATAGATTCATTAAAAAGTATTGTCACCGCTTTTGAAAAAAAACAAACGATGCCAAATGTTAGTCGAGAGATATTAGACTTAATAAAAATACCTGAATTTCAATATAAAATTGAATTGAAAAATGGAACAGTCGTCATGGGTGATATCTTAAGCGAAACAGATTCATCAATGGTATTAAAAACACAAATAGGTCAATTAGTATTAAAAAAAGAGATGGTGATTAGACGAAATAAACATGAACCACCAGAACCAAAAGTTATATTTTTAGGTGACCCTTTTGTTAATATATATCCAGACAGACACGAATTTTCTGGTAAAATAAAAAATGTTGGAAAAAGAAGAGCTGACTTTGTTAGAGTTGTTTCAAATTTATTCACACAGACAACTAAACTAGCAGGACAAGATTCTGCCTTTGTTAAAGGTTCAAGAATAATTTATAATTCCGGTGTTATTGCAGATACGGCTTTGGAGCCAGGAGAGACAGCAACCTACAACTTTCCTGTCAAAATAAAAAACCGTAGAAAAGCACAATATCATACCATGGATATTCATTGGAATAGTACTGATTAAAATATTTAACTTTTTAGTATACCCACAGTCTAATATCATATAACTCAAGGATTCAAATGTCAAAAAACTCTACAAGATTAATGTTAACATTAATCTCTTTATTTTATTTATCAATTGACCATCTAATAGCTCATGGAGGTCATAGCAAAAAACCAAAAATGCCGGCAATAGGAATGATTCAAGGAACTGTAAATGACTCAAGTTCTGGAATGCCAATTGAATATGCATCAATTTCTTTAATTGATAATCGTGACGGAAGTGTAGTTACAGGTGGGCTATCAAAAAAAGATGGTAGCTTTATTGTTCGAGAAATACCTCTGGGGCAATACATAGTTATGGTTGAGTTTATAGGCTATGCAAAAAAAGAAATCGGCCCATTAAATATATTCCCTGGGAAAGCAACTGGTCAAAGCGGAAGTATTAAACATTATATGGGTGAGATTTCCTTAAAAATCTCGAGTGTAAACCTAGGCGCAGTAGAAGTAGTTGGAGATGAAAGCCAGTTTATTCAAACAGTTGATAAACAAATTTTTAAGGTGGGAAAAAACCTTACAGCTGCTGGTGGCACAGGATTTGACCTCCTTCGAAAAGTTCCTACTCTTGATGTAAATATTGATGGAGAAGTCTCAATAGCGGGTGATGCAAATGTTACTATTTTAATTGATGGAAAGCGTTCTGGAATCACTGGTTCAAACAGGCGAGGAGTCGTAGATAATATTAATGTAGGAATGGTAGAAAAAGTAGAAGTCATCACAAACCCATCTGCAAAGTATGACCCTGATGGAGTGGGCGGTATAATCAATATCGTTATGAAAAGAGGCGCTTTAGATGGTTTTAATGGCACGATATCTGGAATGGCTGGAGAATACGAAAAAAGAAATTTAAACAGCAATATTAACTATCGTAGTGAAAAATGGAATCTGTTTGGAGGTGCAAGTACAA
Source organism: uncultured bacterium (assembly GCA_905478065.1). GTDB lineage: Bacteria > Fidelibacterota > Marinisomatia > Marinisomatales > UBA1611 > TMED80. The sequence goes on from CAJQGZ010000070.1 coordinate 15,490, forward strand.
GGTCTGGAAACAATATTGGTAAAGGGTATAGAAATTTCACCTACCAATATGCCGATAGAGATTCTTCTATATCCCAAAACACATTGAGAATTAAAAATCCAGCGAATATTGGAATCAGGCTTGGAGGAGATTATTACCCAAGTAGTAACAGTTCAGTTTCTTACACCTATGCATTTGGAGACCATGAAGAAACAACGAAAGAAAATCTAGAAATCACTAGCCCCCCTTCAAGAGTTATTGAATCAGAGTCAGTAAATAAAGGGAAACATCATGACCATTCAATTAGTTACGAAAACAAATTTGGAACGACTGATCGCAAACTAACAGCAAGCCTTGATCTTAACCTTGAAGAAGATGATGTAACACAGTCTAACTTTGAAAATAGTTCGTTGAATGATGATTTAAATACAAATCAGGATACAGATTTTAAAGAAAAAATCAATAGTGTTACTTTTAGTATGGATTATGAAGATCAAATAAATGAAAAAATATCAATTGAAACAGGTTTTAAAACTAATTTAAAATCATTTTCAACAGATTATAATTATTTGCAACAATTGTACAATAATAAATACAATGAAGATATTTATGCTGCTTATACGAGTTTTACCTACGACATCTCAGATCGCTTTGGTATAAAAGCAGGCGCTCGTTTTGAAAAAGTTGAGACAAAAGCATCTCTTGATTCGGACCCAGAGAATGATTTAAATCCAGATAGTAGTAACATTATATCTGCAATTATAAATAATGCTGTGGAAGAATCTCCTTACATTAATCCATACTCAAAAGTATACCCCAGTGTATTTTTTATTTATAAGCTTTCATCAATGCAAACAATACAGCTTGGATATTCAAAAAAAGTAAACAGGCCTGGGCGCCGTACCATAAGCCCTTTTCCAAGAAACACTTTTGATATTTCAAGAATACGTAATGGAAATCCCTACCTTGATCCTGAATATGCGGATGTAGCAGAAATGAAATTTTCAAGTAATTCAAGAAAACTGAATGTAAATGCTGGTATTTCATATAAGCTTGTAAAAGATAATATCATGTGGTGGGATAGAGACATGTTTGAATACGAAGGAAAAGTTTATGAAATAATGACTGCAGATAATTCAGAAAATTCAGAAAATATTGGAAGCAGCCTGATATTAAATTATCGACCAATGCCTTTAATTAATATCATGTTATCTCGCTGGTCTTGGAATAGTAAAACCTCTGGAAATGGAGAATCTGACCTTAATGGTAATTCAGAAGGTGCATACTACAGAAGCATGTTAACACTTAACCTTCCTAGAGTTGCTAGGGTAGAGTTATCAATGGGAGGAAGAGGTGAGATGAAGTTTACAACTGGAAGTAGTCCTGGAAACTTTAGTGCTGACTTGGGTATTCAAAAATCTTTTTTAAATAATAAATTAAGTGTAACAGTGAAAATTGATGACATTTTCGACACAAAGAAATTTGTTATTAATACCGATAATCAAATAACCAACCCAATTTCTGAAGAAACCTACACACAATTAATGAATGCTGAACGAAGACGCCAACAAAAACACATGAGCATTAACCTAAATTATAACTTTGGAAAGCAACAAAAGAAGAAGTGGAACAGGCGTAATTTTGGCGGCCGCGGTAATGGTGGTGGAATGGATATGGATTACTAGTAATTGAGGTAAAAACTATTCTTATCTATTTTTTTCAAATAAATAAGCCATAATTGCATTTTGCACATGCATTCTATTTTCTGCTTGATCAAACACAATGGAGTAATCAGCTTCCATAACACCATCCGTGACTTCCTTTCCTCTCTCTGCAGGTAAACAATGCATAAAAAGTGTCTTTTTACCAGACTTTTCTATTAAATCTTCATTGACTTGGAAACTATTAAATAACTTTTCTCGTTCAGCTGCTTCATCTTTTTGACCCATTGAAGCCCAAACATCTGTATATACAATATCAGCATTAAGGATAGCTATGTTCGGGTTATGCGATATATTTATTTTTGAAATTCCAGAATCAATAGCTTTTTGTAAAGTAGCTTCATCTGGTTTAAAACCTTCTGGACAACAACACACAAAGTCTATTGGGATTTTCATTGCCAATTGCAACCAAGAATGAACAATATTATTTCCATCTCCCATGTAAACAATTTTTGGATTATCAATGACTTCAAGATGTTCCCAGACAGTAAATATATCAGTCATAATTTGACAAGGATGATTATAGTCTGTTAATCCATTAATTACAGGGATTGTAGAATACTCTGCTAATTCAAGGATATGATCGTGGTCAAAGAGGCGGGCCATTATTACATCATTATATCTACTAAACAATCTTGAAATATCTTTGATGGCCTCTCTTTTACCAATCCCAATATCATTAGGCCCAAGAAAAAGTGCGTGCCCACCCATCCATTCAAAACCAGTTTCAAATGAGACTCTCGTGCGCGCAGAAGGTTTAGCAAATATCATTGCAAGAGATCTATTTTTAAACAGTTTATAATCACCTCTTAAATGAAATTTAGATTTTAAATCTTTCGCTAATTTTAATATCTCCCATAATTCTGAATTACTATAGTCTGATATATGTAAAAAGTGTTTCATTTTTATTCCTTATAAAATGTATCTACTTAAATCTTCATCAAAAACAATATCGCCCAAAGCTTCTTTTACATACTTTGCCGTGATTTTTAATTTTGTTTGGCCCTTTTTTGGATGTTCATATAGCGGCTCCTCAAGCAAGGTCGTCATAATCGTATGAAGTCTCCTAGCCCCAATGTTTTCAGTTTTTGTATTCACTTCAGTCGCAAGCTCTGAAATTGCTTTAATAGAGGAAGGCTCAAATTCGAGAACAACTCCCTCTGCTTCTAAAAGAGCAACATACTGTTTAATCAAGGCTGATTTAGGGTGGGTTAATATTTTTATAAAATCTTTTGTTTTTAGTTTATCTAATTCAACTCTAATTGGGAACCTACCTTGCAGTTCAGGAATCATCTCAGAAGGAGTACTTATATGGAAAGCACCAGCAGCAATAAATAAGATATGGTCAGTTGAGACAACCCCATATTTTGTATTTACGTTACTTCCTTCAACAATTGGTAATAAATCTCTTTGCACTCCTTCCCTACTCACATCAGGCCCTTGTCCGCCATTCCCATTAACAACTTTGTCAATCTCATCTATAAAAATAATACCATTATTCTCTACTTTATCCTTAGCTATGCGAATGACTTCATCATTATCTATTAGTTTCTGAGCTTCAGAATCAATAAGGACTTCTCTCGCTTCAGTTACTGGCATTTTTCTAGGCTTTTTAGATTTAGGAATTGCATTACTTAGCATATCTTTAATGTTCATTCCAAAATCATCCATCCCAATCGGCCCTAAAACTTGCATCCCAGCTATAGATTCTTGCTCAATTTCAATTTCAATTATAGTTTCTTCAAAATCTCCGTTTTCTAATTTTTTCCTAAGTCTCGCTCGGGTCTTTGCATGCCTCTCATTGGCTTCATCAGTCGATGTAGACTTTTTTGAGTCCTTTTCTGTAAAAAGGATATCTATGATTCTTTCGTTTGCCATGCTTTCAGCTAACTCGACAACCTCTTCTTCTTTTTCTCTCTGTACCATATTAAAAGAAGTATCCATTAAATCTCTTACCATGGATTCAACGTCTCTACCTACATAACCAACCTCAGTAAATTTACTAGCTTCCACTTTTACAAATGGAGCACTAGTCAAAGCAGCTAATCTCCTAGATATTTCAGTTTTACCAACACCTGTAGAGCCTATCATTATTATGTTATTTGGCATAATTTCGTTTCGCATATAACCATCAACTTGTTGCCGTCTCCATCTATTTCTCATAGCTATTGCAACCGCTTTTTTAGCTTTTGATTGACCAATTATGTATTTATCAAGCTCGCGGACAATCTGTTTAGGGGTAAGTTCTTTCATTAAAGCTCCAATACGGTAATTGAATCATTTGTATAAATACATAATCCAGCAGCAATTTTTAAAGATTCTTCTGCAATTTTTTTTGCAGAGTATTTTCCAGATTGATGAAAGGCAATAGCTGCTGCTTGCGCAAAACCTCCTCCTGAACCAATCGAAACAACAGGTCCATCTGGCTCAATTACATTTCCATCCCCAGCAATGATAAAACTATCTTTTTTGTCCATTACTAATAATAAGGCTTCTAGATGACGAAGCATTTTATCCATTCTCCAATCCTTTGCCATTTCGACCACAGACCTTTTTAAATCACCTTCATACTCCTCAAGCTTTTGTTCAAATTTTTCAAAAAGTGTAAGAGCATCTGCAGCTGCGCCAGCAAAACCACCAACGACTCCGCCTTTTGGACTATCAAACTTTCTAACTTTAACAGCTTTCTGTTTCATTGCCATATCTCCAAAAGTAACCTGCCCATCTCCTGCAATAGCAACTTTTCTTTGTGAGCGCACACCTAGAATGGTAGTTGACCTTATTTTTTGGTTTTTCATTTTACAGATCCAAGATACTTTAAGAAATCTCCTTCAGTGCTTAAAACCAAAATAGTTTCTTTATCTAAAGTCTCTCCATATATCTCCATAGTTCTCATAAAACGATAAAATGCCGGGTCTTTATTGTAGGCGGCTGCGTATATATTAGCAGCCTTTGCGTCTGCCTTACCTTTGATTTCTTGAGAACGCCTGTAGGCATCTGAAGTAATTTCTTTGAGGTCTCTATCTTTTTGACCGCTAATTCTAGCTGACTCTCCTGCACCTTGAGAACGGAACTCTTCTGCAATCCGCTTACGCTCTGAAACCATACGTTCGTATACTTTTTTCCGCACTTCGGGTACATAATTAATTCGCTTAAACTGGAAATCTAGAATTTCTATACCTAGCTCGCTTGTACTAGATTTGGCGATCTCTAGTATTTCTCTAGTCAACTCATCTCTTCCACTTTTTATTACAGTTTTTTCTTTACTCGACTGATCATTAGTATCTTCATTATTTACTATATAATCTCTGTTTGTAGTCCTGACTAGCTCAATCAAATCGTGTTTTGCAATTGCATTTTGAGTAGCGCCTTCGAGTACAGAACCAATCCGATTCTTAGCTCTAGACTCATCAGATAAACTTTTTGCATACTGCAATGGGTCTGAAATCCTCCAACGAGCATAAGTATTAATATTAATAAAACGCTTATCTCTAGTGGAAACCTGTTTCGGTTCTCCATCCCAAGCTAAGAACCTTTTATCAAAATAATTTGCAGTCTCTAAAAATGGAGTTTTTATTTTCAAACCAGGTGTTGTTATTGGATCTCCAACTGGTTTACCAAACTGAGTAATTACGACCTGCTCGCTTTCATTTACAATATAAAAAGCTCCTCCGAAAATGAGTACTGCAGCAAAAATACCAACTGTAACAATTATACTAATTAACTTTCCCATTATTTGCTCTCCTGACCAAGTGGAAGAAGAGGCAAGACACCTTCTAATTCCTTATCTAAGATTATTTTTTGTTTTACATTTGGATATACCTTTGCCATTGTTTCAAGATAAATCCTATCCTTTGTCACCTCTGGTGACTTTTTATATGCTTTTAAAAGATTACTATACAGCGAAGCATCACCCTTTGCTCTATTTATACGGTCCATTGAGTAACCTTCAGCTTGTTGAACAGTTTGCTCTGCTTCACCTCTAGCTCTAGGGATAATACGATTATAATCTCCCAGAGCTTGATTTATCATTTTCTCTTTTTCTTGCTCTGCAGTATTTACCTCATTGAAAGCATCCTGCACCTGTTTTGGAGGCAGTACTTTCTGAAGCAGAATTCTATTAATTTTTATTCCGTTTTCATATTGGTCACACATCTCTTGAAGCTTTACTTCCATTTTTGCCGCAATCTCTTGGCGACCAGCGGTAAGAACTTCGTTAACACTCCTATCGCCAATAACTTCACGCATAACAGCTTCATTCATATCGCGAAATGTTCCAATTGGGTCTTTCACTTTAAATAAAAACTTGCTTGGCTCAACTATCCTATATTGCGTTTTCCATGGAACAACAGCTACATTCAAGTCACCCGTTAGCATAAGAGACTCCTCTTCAATTTCAGAGCGATTAACTCTTCTGTCAGATCCTGTCGTCCCACGTTGCCCAAATTCCATCTCTAGCTCTCTTTTTGTAGGAATTTTTATAACTGTTTGAATTGGAGCAGGCCATTTTAAATGAATACCCGATTGTACTAACCCTGAATATTCTCCCAACGTCATCAAGACGCCTTCCTCTTCTAATTCAACCCGATATACTGAACTCCAAACCGCGAATAATGCGGCTAAAAGTATCCCAATTGATAATCCACTTTTTGGGAATTTATCAGGAATAGTAAACTCTTGATCACCAACGATTATTTTTCTTGCCATGTTAACATCTCCTCTGTTTATATTTCTTTTCTAAGTCTTGCTACGGGAACACCTAGCTGGTCTCGATACTTTGCCACCGTTCTTCTTGCAAGCTTATAACCTTTATCCTTTAATAGTTGAACTAAAGTGTCATCATTAAATGGAATCTTTTTATTTTCTAAATTAATTATATTTTGCAACTCTTTTTTGATTACAAATGTCCCTAGAATTTTTCCATTCTCAAGCTCTATTGCGTCTGTAAAGTAATGTTTTAGTTCAAATACTCCATGAGGAGTATCTACAAACTTACCACGAGTTGACCTACTAATTGTAGAAATGTCCATGCCAATTTCTTCCGCTATATCTTGCAACTTAAGAGGACTAAGGTGATTCATATCCCCGGCAAACCATTCAGGCTGATTTTTTATAATTGCCCTCATCACATTAACCATAGTAACTCTTCTTTGCTTGACTGCTTCAATAAACCAGTTTGCTGAATCTATTTTTTCTCGCACAAACGTTTTTGCCTTACCAACAAACTCTCCATTTTCTATACCATTTTCATAAGTTTTACTAATTCTAAGTTCTGGAACGCCACCATCATTAGTAGTAATTAACCAATCGTCCCCATCTTCTCTTACGACTAAATCAGGAATTATGACTTGAAAGCTATCAGCATACCCTTCTCCTGGACGGGGGTTTAATTTGGATATTTTTTTAACAGCGTCATGAAGTTCTGAGCTTGAACATTTTAGTTTGATTTTAATTTTATCATATCTTTTATGCATAAAATCATCAAAATATTTTGATACTATCCTGTAGGATAGAGAATCTTTGTCATCTTCAAGTTGTATAGCTAAACACTCTTTAAGATTTCTAGATGCTAGACCTTTTGGATTCATACGCTGTATGACTAAAAGAATTGGTTCAAGATCTTCCTCTTCCAACCCAAAATTATCAGCAATTAGTATTAGGTCTGTATCCAGATAGCCTCTTTCATTTATATTCCAAAGTATTTCTTCTGCAATATCCTTTTCCAAGTCTGTGAGGCCTAAGTCTTTTAATTGATCAATAATTTTTTCAATAAAAGTATTCCTATCTGGTACTGGTAAGTCTGCTTTTTCTTGATCAAGGTAGTATGAACTTTCATCCGTATATACATCTTCTATTGGTGCATCAAGTTCTTCCAACACCTCTTCGGCCATTGATTTCTCTTCGAATTCTTCCGGCTCTACTTGTTCTAAGATAGGATTAAGCTCAAGCTCCTTTAAAATTGTTTGCTCAAGGTTTATCGTGTTTAATTGAAGAAGTCTAGCTTGCAATACTTGCCTAGGAGCAAGCTTTTGTTTTTGCTCAAGTCTTTGTGATAAACGAGGCATATACTAGTCTAACCTAAATTTTTCTCCGAGATAAAGCCTTTTTGCTTCTTTATCATTCGCTAAATCTTCAGAAGTCCCTGATTTTAAAATTTGACCATTAAAAAGAAGATATGAACGGTCTGTTATTGAAAGAGTTTCTCTTACATTGTGATCAGTAATTAAAACACCTATATTTCTTTCTTTTAAAGAGTTAACAATAGACTGAATCTCTTCTACTGCAATTGGATCAACCCCTGCAAAAGGCTCGTCTAGTAGGACAAAGTCAGGGTCCATGCAAAGAGATCTAGCAATTTCTACGCGCCTTCTTTCCCCCCCTGAAAGTGTTCCTCCTTTACTACTTCTTAATTTAGTAACAGAAAAATCGTCTAATAAAGAGTTTAGCTTTTCTTCTTGCTCATCTTTTGTAAGATCTTTTCTCATCTCAAGCACTAGCTTTAAATTATTTTCTACAGTTAATTTTGAAAAAATAGAAGGTTCCTGTGCAAGATATCCAACGCCTTTCCTAGCTCTTCGATACATTGGGTCGTTTGTGATTTTATGATCATCTAAAAAGATATCGCCTTTAGTTGGCTTAACCATGCCAGTAATCATGTAAAATGTTGTCGTCTTTCCAGCTCCATTAGGCCCTAACAAACCCACAACTTCATTTCGATTCACCGAGATATCAACATCATTGACAACCATCCTTGAGCCATATTGCTTATGCAAGCCTTTCGCTGATAGACAAGTTATCTTTTTTTCGCTCATATCAATTTCTTCCAGTTACGCCAGAGGGCTTCAATATTTTCCAATTCTCTAAATCTGAGTCAGATTCAAAGCCAATACCATAGAGTGTGTCTTCATTCAATGTCGTAATCATAACAGAATCCAAAGTACTCATTTTTTCATTTTTTGCGTCCCAATAAAGCGTGTCTGTAAACAACGTAATCCCACTATCAGAAATTGCAACCACGTTACCGATTGCTTTCATATTATTTGTCTTTTGATCTACCTCAGCTTTATAACTATTTAATACCGCAACATGCGTCTGTTTTTTATCAAAAAAGTCTACTTGAACTTTGTCATCAAGTAAAATATGCTTTTTCTGATTATATTTTTCTAAATGGCCCGAGTTTACTCTGGCTCTTTCAATTGAAGAGTCTGTTAAAATTATTGTAACACCCCAACTTTCTTGATCTGGAAAATCAGTTCCTTTCTCTAAAAATAAATCAGGCGGTTCAGATGAGCATCCAAACAAAATTAACAATGAAACATTTAACCAAATTAGCTTTTTCATTAATCAGCTTTTCAGTACTCTTCTTATCATTGCTTCTTTTACTTCTTCTGTTCTATTCTGCTTTTTAATAATCCATTCAACCGCTTCTCTAAAAGCACCTTCACCACCTTTAGTCTCAGTTGTGTGCTTCGCTACTTGAATAATATCTGGGGTGGCGTTAGCTACAGCAATTGGTAAACCAACTAATTCCATAACCGGTAGATCAACCATATCATCTCCTAAATAGGAGATTTGATCGTCATATAATGAATACTTCTTCTTTAAATCGTTGTAAGCATGCAACTTGTTTAATCCCCCATTGTAACAGTCATCAATTTTTAATTCTTTTGCTCGAAACTCTGTGGCTGGAGAATAACGAGCAGAAATAATTGCAATTTTTAAATCTGCTGCCCTAGCATAGGCAACTCCAACCCCATCAAAAACAGAAAATTTTTTAAATTCCATATTATCAGTTCCTCTATAAATAGAGCCGTCAGTCCAAACGCCATCAATATCAGAAATAATCATTTCAATTTTTTTATAGTCAATCATATATTTACCTAAGTGAGTTATGAACTTTTTTTAAATCTACTAGAAGAGAAGTTAATTGATCTAAAGGCCATTGTGTTGCTGCATCTGATTTAGCCAAATCAACATTATCATGAACTTCCATAAAGACACCATTACACCCAGCAGCCACTGCAGATTTAGCTAGCGTTGGAATCATATCTCTCATGCCAGATGAATGCCCACCGCTTCCTCCAGGCAATTGTGCACTGTGAGTCGCGTCAAAAACAACTGGATATCCATAGTTCTGCATAAGGGGAATTGCTCGCATATCAGCAACTAAATTATTATACCCAAACTGAGTACCTCTATCAGTCAGCAATATATTTTCTGAGCCCGATTCCTCAACTTTTTTAACAATATGCTTAACATCCCAAGGTGCTAAAAACTGCCCCTTTTTAATATTAACGATCTTCCCAGTTTTTGCAGCAGCTAAGAGAATATCTGTCTGTCTACTCAAGAAAGCAGGAATTTGAATTATATCTACAACCTCTGCTACTATTTTAGCCTGCTCGGCAGTGTGAATATCTGTAAGCACTTTCATTCCGGTTTCTGATTTTACGTCGCTTAAAATTTTCAATCCTTCTTCAATACCAGGACCTCTAAATGATTCAATAGAAGTCCTGTTTGCTTTGTCAAAAGAGCTTTTAAAAATAATAGGAAGATGTACTTTTCTTGAAATTTCATTTATTGCTGAAGACATTTTTAACGAGTGATCTCGGTTTTCAATAACACACGGACCAGCGATGATGCCGAGATTGTTATCCCCAAAGACGACTTCACCAACTTTAATTTCTTTTAACATTTATTTCCTCTTCGCATTATATTTTTTTGACGATTTTATAAATTCTCTGAAAAGGGGATGAGCTTTATTTACACGACTCTTTAATTCTGGGTGAAACTGACCAGCAACAAACCACGGGTGTTCACTTATCTCAATTGTTTCTACAACCCCTAACTCTTCATTAACTCCAGAGATGATCATTCCAGCTTTTTCAAGCTTTTTTTTGTACCTATTGTTTACTTCGAAACGATGCCTATGTCTCTCAGAAACCTTTTTCGATCTATATGCTGAGAATGCTTTTGTCCCAGGTTTAATAGTGCAGTCATACGCTCCAAGTCTCATAGTACCACCCTTGATTTTTATCGCTTTTTGTGATTCCATCAAATCAATTACTGGGTGTTTTGTACGTTTGTTAAACTCTGTTGAATTGGCTCCTTTTAATCCACACACATTCCTAGCAAAGTCAATAATAGCACATTGCATACCTAAACATATTCCAAAAAAAGGCACATTATTTTCCCTAGCATATTTGGAAGATAAAATTTTTCCTTCGCTTCCCCTTGCCCCAAAACCAGGTAATATTAAAATACCATCAACATTTTTAAACTCTTTTTTTGCAGTCGTATCATTTGTGATTTTATCTGTTTTGACCCATTTAATATTTACTCTTGTATTGTTCTCAACTCCTGCATGGACAAAAGATTCTAAAACACTTTTATAGGAATCAATGAGTTCAGTGTATTTACCACACATCGCAATTAAAACCTCTACCTCAGGATTTTTGTAATTGTGTACGAAATTTTTTAACTTAGTTAATTCAGGCTCTTTATCTAATTGTAAACGCTCATTAACTAAATGACCCATGTTTTGTTTATGCAATAATAATGGAACCTCATAAATACTACTAACATCTCTACCTTCAAAAACATGGTCTGACCTCACATTACAAAATAGAGCGATTTTTTCTCTAACCGATTTATCTATTTTATGATCTGAACGGCACAAAATCATATCTGGCGTAAGTCCAATTTCTCTTAACTTCATAACTGAGTGTTGAGTTGGCTTTGATTTAAGTTCACCACTAGCTTTAACATATGGTAATAAAGTCACGTGCATTATCAAATGATTTTCACGTCCAACATTTAAGGACAACTGTCGAATTGCTTCCATAAAAGGCAAGCTTTCTATGTCTCCAACAGTACCCCCGACTTCACAAATTACGACATCGTATTTCTTTGGTTTATTTACACTCTTTATTCTTTTTATGATTTCATCGGTTACATGAGGAATTACTTGAACAGTCTGACCGAGATACTCGCCTTTTCGTTCTTTGTCTAGCACTGTGCTGTATATCTGGCCTGCTGTTGCATTATTGTTTTTTGTCATGCTTATATCTATGAAACGTTCATAGTGACCTAAATCAAGATCTGTTTCAGAACCATCATCTAAAACAAATACTTCGCCATGCTGATAAGGATTCATTGTCCCGGGATCAACATTTAAATATGGATCCAATTTCAAAATTGTAACTCTTAGACCTGAGTTTTTTAATATGTAGCCAATAGATGAGGCCGCAATACCCTTGCCCAAGCCAGACATAACTCCGCCAAGTACAAATATATATTTAGTGGGATTTTTTGAAGACATTATAAATATCCTATTAATTAATTTTTTCTTTATTCAACTTAGCAATCACATAATCTAGATCTTGAGGGGTATCAACTGCATGTTGCTCTGAATTTGTTATTAGTGCCTTAATTTCTATATCATTATCTAACGCTCGGAACTGTTCAAGTGAATATTTAATTTCATTTTTTGAGACCGGCATTGAAGCAAATTCAAAAAGAGTTTCTCTTTGAAAACCATAAAAGCCTATGTGCCTAAAAACGCCACCAATATCTGAGTCATAAATGTCGCGCTTAAAATCATATGCATTTTGATGTTCATCTAAAAAGGCTTTCACTATGTTTCTATCTAGATAATCTCTAATACCTATATTGCGACTTACTACCGTAGCCATTGTTACTGTAGGGTCATCAAATAGTTTTATAAGCCCATCAATTAAGCGAGGATTCAACAATGGTTCATCACCCTGAATATTGATAACTACTTCAGCCTCATCTATCTCTTTTATAACTTGAGAAACCCGATCTGTTCCACTTGAATGCTTCTCACTAGTCATGACTAGTTCAAAATCAAAATCAGACAAAGCTTGCTTCGTTTCTTCAGAATCTATTGCCACGATAACCTTATCTAAAAGCTTTGATTGCTTAGCTCTTTCTGCAACATGCGCAATCATAGGTTTACCATTAATATCCACTAATATTTTTTTAGGAAACCTCTTCGAACCAATTCTTGCTGGGATAACGCCTACTACCATTATTTCATAATAAAATTAAATTTATAAATCATCATTATTGCTCTCGTATAGTAGGTGACTGCGTTTATATGTAATGAATTAGGCATAGTTTTTGTTGTGAAACTTAGCCTTCCTTTTTGTAAAAGAAAATTTATTCGAAGCGGAGTGATTCAATTGGATCAAGCTGGGCCGCTTTCCAGGCTGGGTATATACCAAAACCAATCCCAATAATTGAACAAACTAAAAGTCCAATAACAGCCCAATCCATCGGTATTACAGCAGGTATATTAAAAACAAAAGAAACAATATTCCCTGCGCCTATGCCAAATATAATACCAGCAATTCCACCAAATTCACTCAAAAAAACAGCCTCCATTAAAAACTGCGTCAAGATATCTTGCTTTGTTGCTCCAATCGCTTTTCTTATCCCAATTTCTTTAATTCTCTCCGTAACAGAAACCAGCATTATATTCATGATTCCAATTCCAGCCACAATCAGTGCAATTACACTTACCATTAGCGCAAAAAGCTTTATTCCGTTAGTAAACCCTGAAAGAGTTTCAATCATTTCATCACTTGTCACAATCTCAAAATCATTTTCATCTCCCGGGCTTACTTTCCGTATTGATCGCATAATTCCAATCACTTCTTGTCTTGTTTTTTCATATTCTAATTCAGAACGAGCCTCTACATTTATACTTAAGGATGTCCACTTATTTGAAAACTTTTGTAAAAAATTTGTAATTGGAATAGCAATATAGTTATCTTGACTTTGACCGAATGCTTCTCCTTTCCTTTCAGCAATACCAATAACATGATAATCCAATCCATTTAGTTGTATTTTTTTTGAAAGCGGATTTTCAAAAGGAAAAAGTCTATCTACAACATCCATTCCTAAGATGCATACGTTCCTTGCATATCTCACATCGTCTGGGGCAATGTTTCTTCCCTCAGAAATAAAAGTATTAACCATCCTTATACTGCCTTCATCGCCACCAAATAATTCTATATAATTTTTAACTATTTTATCCTTGTATTTGACATTCCTTATTGACTGACCCTCATTAACACTGATAAGAACAGGAAGCTTAGCTTTTTGTTTTAATTTTTTGTATTGGCTAAAGTCTATATTTTTTCTGTTTCTATAGTTTTTTGTTCGCCTCCCAATTTGTATTGCCGGGAATTTTTGAATTACAAATGTATTTGCTGCAAAAACATTAAGACCAGAAGCAACTGATGATTCTAATGTCCTTATTGCAGTCATCACTCCAATTACTGAAAAGACACCAATACTTATTCCTATCAAAGTCAGGGACGATCTAAGCTTGTTTTGTCTAATTGCATCAATAGCCATATAAAAACTTTCACGGAGGATATTTTTTAAGCTTCTTGAAAGCACTTTATTCATACCTCAAAGCATCTATTGGGTCAAGTTTTGAAGCTTTATATGCGGGGATTATTCCAGAGAGTATTCCAACCAACATACTAATAAAAATTGAAAACAGTGAAAGTCCTAAGGGCAAAGTCGATGGAAAAACTTGATTAATAAATAAACTAATTATGTAAGCTAATAACAGTCCAATTAGCCCTGCAAAAAAACATATTGTAACTGCCTCCATAAGAAACTGACTTAAAATCATGCCATTTGTTGCTCCAATTGCTTTTCGAACTCCAATCTCTCGTGTCCTTTCTTTTACCGTAACAAACATAATATTCATTATTCCAATGCCCCCAACTATAAGAGACAATAATGTGATAAAATATCCCGTGCCCCCTATGGCAAGTTTTAATTTGTTGTACTGCGCCTCGAATGCTTTTGTTTTATTGATGGCAAAGTCACTTTTTTCACTTGGTTTAAGTCCGCGTATTTGCCTCATGATACCAGTAATTTCATCATGACCATCCTCAATTTTTTGTTCAGGAACTTTTACACTTAGACGCATCCAACCGCGTTTCGAAAAAATCCTATTATAAGCCCCCAAAGGAAGGATGGCTTGATTATCAACACTAAATAAACCCAAGAACTTTCCTTGTTTTTCTAGTACACCAATAACTCTGAATTTTATATTATCAATTTTTATATATTTACCTATCGGGTTATCAGAGCCAAAAAAAGCTTCTTTTAAACCATATCCAATAATTGTAACCCTAGAACCATTTCTGTCCTCGCTTAAAGAAAAAAATCGCCCTAAATCCAAATCAGTACTAATTGTTTCCATGTACTCTTCATTGGTCCCAAATATTTCCGTTCGCGTCTCTTTATCTGCATATGATAAAGATGCTGTTCGCTGCATTACCGGCGACACCGCTAGAGCGTACTTCGATAAATTTTTAATTTTATCTACATATTCTGACCTCATCCTTGGCCTGTTCTTTACTTCCCACCATTCCATATCACTAAACCACTCATAGCGACTGACATATAAAACATCTTTACCAAGCCACGACATGCTGCTCTCAAATGAACGGTCTAACCCAGAAATGAGTGTGCCCATTAAAGTTACAGATAGAACGCCAATTATTATGCCTAGTGCCGTTAGTAACGATTTCGTTTTATTTGCAAAAACAGCAACCAATGAAATCTTTAAGTTTTCATAGAATAAAGAAATCAATTTTTTACAACTATTTCATCTTTGACAATTTTTCCATCTAATAAACGCACTATGCGATTAGAGTATTTCGCAATATCATCTTCATGCGTTACTAAGATTATTGTATTCCCGTTCCTATGCAATTCATCAAAAATTTTCATTATTTCATGTCCACTTTTCGAATCAAGGTTACCAGTTGGCTCATCAGCAAGAATGATGGAAGGATTATTGACAAGTGCCCTAGCAATTGCCACCCGTTGTCTCTGCCCTCCAGATAATTCATTCGGGCGATGGTGCATTCTGTCTTCAAGACCAACGCTGATTAAGGCATCAGAAGCCATTTTTAATCTTTTTTCTTTTTTTATATTTGCGTAAACAAGCGGAATCTCGACATTGTGTAAAGCACTGGCTTTTGGTAGGAGGTTAAAAGTCTGAAATACAAATCCAATTTTACGATTTCTTATTGAAGCTAACTGGCCATCATCCATAATGTGTACTTTTTCACCTTCAAACTCATATAACCCCGAACTAGGAGAATCCAGACAGCCAATCATATTCATCATTGTAGATTTTCCAGACCCAGACGGACCCATTATTGCCATGTATTCATTATTGTTAATTTTTAGATCAACACCATCGAGTGCTCGAACTTCTTCACCCCCTACATTGTAAATCTTGTAAATATCTTTTAACCCGATTAATTTCATTACGTATAAACTTTTTATAGGAACTCTAAACTTGTCAATTAATTTGATGGTAAATCTTGTTTAAATGATACTTTCATACCATGTTGTAGCTCTTTGCTCAATACCCTATACCTACCCGTAACAATTAAATTCCCACTTGCTACACCAGACTGAACAGAATAATAATCTTCACTAGAAAGACCGACGTCAACAGGTTTTACTACTGCATACTTTTCACCATTAGATACTTTTTCCCCATCAAATACATCTACTAGAATAAATACAACATCGATGCTTTCTTCAATGCTAGAGTACTCTTCATCATCCCAGTCTCTTTCCTCCTGATTACCGTGTTTAAGATCTTCAAAATTTTTAGGTCTTGAAACGAGAGATTGAATAGGAACAGAAATCGTATTTTTAATTGTTTGAGAAATAATGTTTACCGTACTGCTCATCCCTGGCCTAATTTTTTCAGGTGGATTTAAAATTTTGACCTTTACTTTAAAGTTTGTTACTTGTTGCTGACCACCCATATTTAAATTTTGCGCTGTATGAGCAATTTCACTTACCAGTCCATAAAAAAGAGTATCTGGAAAAGCATCAATTTCAATTTCAGTTGTATCGCCTACATCTATCGTAACAACATCATTTTCATTTACATCAACCAGCACCTCCATATAACTAAGGTCTGCTATTGTCATTAGGACTCCAGGGTTAAACATACCACCTAGGGCCATTTCACCTTCTTCTTTTGAGAGACTTGTAACTATACCATATTTAGGTGCTACTAATTTTGTCTTAGAAAGTTCGTCTTCTCTCGAAAGCAAAGCTGCTCTAGCCTGCTCTACTTGGCTAGAAGCCAACTCATATGATGCTTCAATTTGCTCGAGTTCCTGCTTTGAAATCAGTTTTTGGCTAAATAAAGTTTTAGTTCTATCTAGTTGTGATTTAATATTTTTTAAATTTGCTTTTGCAGATCTAACCTGAGATAAAGCTTGGTCATAAGCAGCTTGATATTGTTTTTTATCAATACTAATAAGATGTTGTCCTGGTTTTACAGTATCTCCCTCGAGTACTGTAATATTTGTGATCCATCCTGAAACCATTGAAGTAATTTGAACTTCTTCTTCTGGCTGAATGGTTCCACTCGCATTCACCTTATGAACGATATCTCGTTTTTCAACTAATTCTGCTGTAACAGTAGGCAAGTCATCGGATTTATAATATTTTAAATAAAAGCCAATGCTTAGGAGGCAAGTTGCCACTAATGACACCCAAACAGTTTTTTTCTTTATTACTTCTAACATTATTTTATTTCTTCTTCTTTAGTTTGATATTCTAAATCTAACATTCCTAACAAAGCCTTAAGTCTCATTTCTTGTATTCTTGCATCATGAACTGTATTTATAAGAGTTGAATTAGACCGAATTAATGAGACCTGAGCATCTAGTACTTCTAAGATCGTTGCTGAACCAATGCTATATCTTTTCTGTGCAAGTTTAAGGTCTTCTTCTGCAGCAGAAACAACATCCTGGTTAATTGGAATTATTTCAGAATAATTCATTATAGACTTTCTAATTAGTTCAACTTGAACACGTAAATCATTTAAAAATGTTAGATAGTCATTCTCATATTTTCTCTGAGATAGTTTTGCCTGCTGTTGAGCAGTAGATAATGAATTCCCCGAAAATATTGGGAAGTTTATAGCCATACTCACGCCTAATCTCCAATCATCTTTTAAAGATTCTTTTAATTGTTCGCTGTTATCACCACTTGCAGAATAATCAATTGATGCAAAAGCAGATGGAGACCTCATACCTTTAGCTATTTTAAATTGGATATTGCCAATTTCTATCGCAGCTTTTTGAATCAATACATTGGGGTTTTTTTCTTTTAATAACCCTAACGCTTCTGCACTAGATGGGACTGAAACCGGTATCCAATCACTACTTTTAGCTTGGATTGATTGTCCAAAATCTATCATACCCATATCATTAAATAATTGTCTTCTAGAATTTTCCAAAGATGTTTTCCTATTTAAAAGCTCCACTTTGGCTTGCCCCATAGAAACGTTTGCTTTAAGTAAATCAGTTTTTCTTACAGCTCCTAGTTCAAATTGTTTTTGCACGAGGTTAACTTGCTTTTCTGACAAACTAAGATTTTTTAAAGCAACTTCCAGCAATTGTTGCGCTTTTAATAACCCATAATATGAAGATGTCACATTTTGAATAACCTGTATTTTTGTGTTCCTTTTTCTTAACTTTGCTATTTTTAAGTTTACTTTGGCCTGCTTTACTGTATTTAATGATTTGCCGCCATTGTAAATTGTTTGATTTATCGATAAGCCTGCTGACATATAACTCGATTCTCCTGAACTAACAGTATCAATTTCAAGATTCACTAAATCTGGGATGATTATTTCTTGATCAGGATATTTTGTCTTACCACTTGCAGTGGAGAAATTTAAAGAAGGGAGCAACCCACTATAAGATCCTAGAAGCCCTTGACTGGCAGATTCCACATCTAAGCCTGCCGAAACCAAGGTACCTTTTCTGTCGATTGCTATTTTAATACACTCAGAAACATCATAATCTTGAGCTATGGTGGTAGATACAAAGATTATTAATAAATATATATGTATTTTAAATTTCAAAGTTTTTTAAAGTTTTATTCAAGAATAAAAATCCTGCGAATAATGCAGGGTCTGATTTTATATTATTAAAACAACGTATCTAACTGTTTATATTAATGTCAATATTTATGCTTGGATCGTCCTTGTTAATATTATTTTCTTTAAATACTCTATTTAACTCTTCTTCAACATCTTCCTTCAAAACATCCCCACTCGCATTAACAAGAACCATAACTTTTTCAATCCCATTTTCGATAGTTTTTTCAATACTTACATTTATATCTTTTTTTAAGTCGCCACGAATATTATCGCCTATTTGAAAAGAAAAGTCAGTGTTAGCATCCCCGAATGATAGAAAAATTACTACTGTAAATATCGCACGTAAGCTTATACCTAGAAATAGACTCTTTTTATCAACCTTCAACTGACTTACCCCGATAACATTTCATACGTTAATTTTAACACGTTGTTCCAAGTTATATAGTTTTTGATACATATTAGACAGATTTAATAATTTTTAAATGTTTTTCAGTTAAATTTTTAATACTAAAAAAATTTACACCCGTAGCTCCCCCATTTATTGACTTTATTATAGCTTCTTTTAATTCAACCGGTGGTAAAGAGCCTACAAATAAGCCTGAATAATATTCAACCTGGG
>CAJQGZ010000071.1 GCA_905478065.1 uncultured bacterium
CCGGTGATCCCAATTATAATTATTTCTTTTGAAGGGTTATCGTAAAAACGAGATGAAATTATAGATGCTGCTTTTCTAGTGTCCTCAACAATTATTTGAGGTTTATCTATACTACTTGCTTGCAATTTTTCCGAAATAACGGCAGATGCTCCATTTTTAAATGCATCATTAATAAAGCTATGACCATCATTTGAATGACCTTTAATTGCTACGAAAAGCGAACCCTTAGACACTTCTTTCGAGTTAATATCTATTCCATTTATCATAACGTCATTAAATTTTTTTTCTATCGGAGCTAATCCATTAATTAAGTTTGCTAAATTCATTTTATTTTAAACTGAGCGTACACACATCGTTATTTTTTAAAATCTTTCCTGCCCTTGGAGTTTGCGAGACGACCTGCCCAGAGCCAATTACTTTTACTCTAAGACCAACCCTTGAAATATGTTTTATGGCGCTCTTTAAACTTTTACCAATTACGTTTGGTACCTTAATTCGTTTTTTTATATTTATTGTGCTTAATGAAACAGGTGGCGATTGAATGTGACCTTTGTTTTTAATCGTTTTTGAAACTAGAAATTTTGGTTTTACGCTTTTACGGTTCTTTAGAGGTGGGGTTATGGTATCATCCATATTAATTATCCTTTGCATAATACGCCTAAAAGCTACTGCAGCACCCTGACCACCCCAGTGCATTGGGCTTTCAGGCTCATCAAGTACAATTGCTGATAATAATTTGGGATTACTAGAAGGTAAAAACCCTACAAAATTAGAAATGAAATGATTATTTGAGTATTTACCATCAATATATTTTTGAGCAGTACCAGTCTTTCCAGCGACTTCCCAACCTGGTATATCTGCTTCAGTCCCCGTGCCGCTAACGACTACTTTTCTTAACATATTTTTAACTTCAAGCACTATATCTTCAGTTGATATTTTTCTTTTCACTTTTGTTAAGTTGTGAAACTTAGTCTTTTCATCTTGTCCATATATCCTTTTCACGATGTGGGGTTTTACTATGTAACCATCATTTGCAATCGCAGAAAATGCAGTTGCAAGTTGCAGGGTATTTACCGCAACTTCGTGTCCCATAGATATTTGTCCAGTAGATATTCTGCTCCATTCCTTTTCTGGTTTGACTTTGCCTGGCGTTTCCCCATCCAAACCCATATTTGTTGTAGAGCCAAAACCAAATAACCTAGTATATTTATACATTGACCTGCTGCCCACTTTTTCAGCAATTTTTATAATTCCAATATTGCTTGAATTCTGAATTATTTGCGATGTGTTCAAAAACTCATGTGGTTCATGATCTTTGATTGATGTTCCAAAATAATCAAATTGACCATTTTCGCAATTAAATTCTTCACTTAAATCGACTTTTTTCTCAGAAAGAGCAGCGGTAGCCGCTACTATTTTAAAGGTTGATCCAGGCTCAAATTGATCTGTTATTACCCTGCACCGGTGGTTATCAATAGGATATTTCGAGAAGTTATTATTATCGAAACTTGGAACTGATGCCATGGCAAGTATTGCCCCTGTTTGAGGGTTCATAATAACCCCCATTGCTGATTTTGCACTAGTTTCTTTAAGTCTCTTTTCTAGTTCCTGTTGTAAAATACTCTGATAATTCAAATCTAGCGTAAGTTCAATATTGTTTCCATTTAGTGGCGCCATGTATGGCAAATCACTTCTATTTTGAAACTTTCCTTTCCAACCTTTGCTTTTAATTGCTTTTCCTGCTGTTCCAGATAAAAAATTATCATAATCTTTTTCTAACCCCGATATGCCATTATCATCCGAGTCTGTATATCCCAGGATTTGACTTGCAATTAAGCCATGTGGATAAAATCTATGGTATTTTTTTGAAATAGTTAATCCGGAAAATGTTTTTAATATATCGACATCAGATTGACTAATTCGAATGTTTCTAAAAAGAAATTCAAATTTCTTTTTAGAGTTTAACCTTTTTAAATAGTGCTCTTTAGTTTTAGAAGTAATATTGCTCAATGCAATTGCTAAGGATTTTTTATTAATTATATTTTGAGGATTTACACTAAGTGAATAGTGTGAAATATTTCTTGTAAGAGCATCATTATTTCTATCAAAAATATTCCCTCTCTCTGGTAGAATAATCTCTTTTCTTTGAGATTGGGCTATTAGTACTTTTTTATGTTTTTGCCCATTAAAAACTTGAACGCTGAAGAGCTTAGCACAAAGTGTAAACCAAAATAAAATAATAAAAACACTTACATATCGTATTCTTGATTTATACTTTGTGTAAGAATTTGTCAAAGGTTACTATCCTCATTTTTTTTCATTGCGATGACCAAAGTTTCAGGTATTGCTACTGTCATATTTAATTCATTCGTTGCTCGAGCCGTTATTACATCTGACCTACTAAGGTTTTCAATTTCATTTTTTAATTCATCTAAGTCATTTTTTAAAGATCTTGCTGTAGAACTTTGTATTTCTACTAAAAGAATTGATTCATCAATTTCTTTGAAAATCCATAGATATAATATCAGAGAAACGATGCTTCCAATTGATGAAAAGAAAAAAATTAATCCCTGGTAGAAGCTTGATGTCTTTAACGACTTTCTTTTCTGTCTTTTTCTTGAGATCATAATTTTACTGCGCACCTTAATTTCGCGCTTTTTGACCTGCTATTTTTAATGCGTTCATCTTCACTAGCAATAATTGGTTTTTTTGTAATAATATCTATTAGTCCTTCTTTACTACTTTTTTTAAAACTCCTTTTTACAATCCTGTCTTCAAGAGAGTGGAAGCTTATAATAATTATTTTTCCTCCGATTTTTAAGCAACTTAAATAGTTTTCTAAGAAGCTAGATAAATTATCGAGCTCTTTATTAACAACGATTCTAAAAGATTGAAATACTCTTGCTAGCGTTTTATTTCTTTTATGGGGAGGTGTACATTTCTTAAGTATCTCAACTAGCTGGTCAACTTTATTTATAGGCCTATTTTGAAATATTTTTTTTGCTATTGATCTTGACCGTCTCTCTTCACCATAATAATATATAATATCAGCTATCTCAGATTCCGAAGATTTATTTATAAGATTAGCAGCATCAACATTGCTATCTTGGTCGAATCTCATATCTAGATGCGATGTTTCTTTAAAACTAAAACCTCTTGATTTTGAATCTAACTGTAATGATGACAAACCTAAGTCCAATAAAATTCCATCTACCTGACCTATATCAAGAGTTTCTAGAATATTTGACATTTCTGCATAAGATTTTTTTTCAATTTGGAAATTGGTTTTGAAATTATTTAAACGTTTTCTGCAAATACCTATAGCGTCTTTATCAACATCTAGTCCTAATAGAAAACCATTTTTCGAAAGTCCAGATAGAATGATTTCCGCATGCCCACCAAGTCCACATGTTCCGTCTACATATTTTCCTTGAGGATTGAGATCCATCAGAGATAATACTTCATTTGGCATGACTGGTATATGGTTAGGAAAATTTGGAACAGTCATTGAGAGATTAAATCACTATTTTATCAGCTAATGAGTTAAGCTCATTTGAGTCTTCATTTATATTTTTTTCATCAACAGCTTTTAACGTTTCGGGGTCCCAAATTTCAATTTTATTAATCATGCCAATGATCAAAGCATTTTTATCAATACGAGAAAATGATATCAGGGACGGACTTAGAGAAATCCGCCCCTGTTTATCGCATGTGGAAGGGGTAGCAGATCTTGCAATCTGCCTAATAAAAGTTCTATGAATACCAGATACTGAAGACAAATTACGAAGTTCGTCCTCAATTTTTTTCCATTCAGTCAAAGGGTATATCCATACACAAGGGTCTTGACCTCTTGTGGCTACAAAAGTGTTTTGATTCTTTTTTGATAGCGCTTGCCTGAACTTGGCAGGAATGTTTACTCTACCTTTAGAATCCAGTGAATACTGATATTCACCTGTGAAAGTATCTTTATTTAACGTCATGTTTATTTAAAAAGTAGGGAAAGTTACCCACAATTCACCACTATCTTAAATAATTAGGGATTATATAACAATAAATATTTGAAGAATAAGGAAGAATGTGTATTGCATGATGCAATACATAAATTTTTGTAAATTTTTTCTAGAACGCTTGTTTTAATTAAAAGGCGTGTAAAGCCTAACAGTAATACTAGGAGGGGATGCGCGTATTATCAATTTTAAAGGGTGTGGATAATTTTCAATTAACGATAAGTCTATACCATTTAGTCTTGCCTTGACTTTTTCAGTATTTGTAAATATTATTTGAGCAGTTTTTATAAAACCCTCTAAATCTAATTCAGTCCCGGGGTATAAATACTTGGTGTATGGTTTCAATGTATCTTGCGTAACAATAATTCCAACTTGACTATTTGTATTGATTGAAAAGAAGAATGGCGGTTCAATGTTAAGTGATTTCTCAATGAATTTATCTTCATTATAGTCGGTTAAAAGTTCTTCTTCTGAAATAATATTAATTTTTTTTTGATTTAATTGTTGCGATGATTGCTTGCTTTTGCTTTTTTCATTAGAATAGATTTTTTTTACTACAATAATTGAAAAAACAAATAAGATTGATAGCATTGAAACCTTCAGCACATCTTTGCGAAGTTTTAAATTTGAATTAGATAAAACACTCAATATACTAGAATTGTCAAAACGCTCATCTTCTTCTTTATCGTTTCTTTTAATGGAAGCACTCACAGATGGCTTTTTGTTCCCTACAAATGAATCTAATTGATCTAAAGCTCTGTTTGCCTCTCCACCAATTTCGATAGCATAAGCTCGTATAAAAAGCCGTAAATAAGGAGTAGGTAAAATATTGAAGTCTCCCTCCTCAATTGCTTTTAGGTATTTAATATTTATTTTTGTCTTTAATTCTAAGTCCTCAAGGCTGATGTCTTTAGAAATTCTTAACTCTTTTAATTCTTTATAAAATTGTGCCATTATTATATCATTAATTTATACAAAAATACTTCAATGTTCTTATTTAAACTAGAATCACTTTTTCAGAGTAATATATCATTTAGTGAATTATATTTTCTTATGTTAATTATTGGGAGAATAATATTTCATTATTTCTGAATAATAAAAGTAAAATTTTGATAGGGGTAAACCCATAACGTTGTAATAGCAACCATCTATCTTTTTTATCCAAACTGAAAACCAATCTTGAATTCCATAGCTACCTGCTTTATCAAGTGTGTTGAAGCTATTAATGTAAAAAGTTAATTTTTCGTCAGGGATTTTTAAAACAGATACTTTAGTTGTCTCACTAAACGTTTTAATTATTCGTTCACGTTTACAAAATATGGTAACACCAGTGATTACACGATGAACGCTACCTGAAAGCATCTTTAGCATTTTAATACTTTCTTCTTTGTTTTTGGGTTTCCCTAAAATCTTTCCTTTAACAATAACTATTGTATCTGCACCAATAATTAGTTTATCAGGGTTGTTATGTGAAACAGAGATCGCTTTCTCTCGACTCCAGTACTCTGCAAAGTACTTTCCATATAATTCTATACTTTCTTCTTCATTCACATTGCTTGGTATTATATCAAATTTCAGGCCTATCATATTTAACAAGTCCGATCGCCTGGGAGAATTTGAAGCCAGTATTATGTTTCTGTCCTTTTTCACTTTATTACAATTATCTATTAATAGCTATTTTGCCAATATGACTAGTACTGCTAGTGCTGTTTTTTGCGATTATTTTATATATGTATACGCCATTTGCAAGTAGGCTTCCAAATTGATTGCGTCCATTCCAATCTACTTGATGGAATCCTTGCTGATAAGATTTATTATCGATACGTTTTATTTTTTTACCACCTACAGTATAAATGCTAATTGATACTTGCGCATTTGAAGAAAGCTCAAAAGTGAATTTTGTTTGATTGCTGAAAGGGTTTGGAAAGTTAAAAGCATTGTATATGCGTATTTTATCTTCGCTTGCAGAATACAACAAAATCTCTTTTTCTGAAGGATTATTTGCATTGTCCCAAGCGCTAACAATAAGATTTATTGGGGACAATACATAATTTTCTAAAGATATTTTTCCTGTAGTGATGCTATTTACATTGTAAATAAAATCATCAGTAACATCATAAGAGCTGTTAGTATTTAAATCTTTTAGTATAATAGAATGTCCGAGCTCTTTTGTTAAGTTAATTCCTATTGGATCGGATATTTGGATTATAATATTTTCTGAAAGTTTTTTATGGTCTCCAGTTTGAAATAATCTGCCATCTCCTGATATAAATTCTATAATGGGCCCACTTATATCGAGTGTAGCATCACCGCCATTAATAAAAACAGAGCTAATTTCACTGATAATATCTTGTTCGTCATCATGCAAGTATATTAAAATTTTTGAAGCATCTCCTGAATAAGAAATATCCTGAGGAACTCTTATTTGAATTGAATTTTCTTCATTTGAAAAACTGAAGTTTCCTCGAAACAGCGTCGCACCAGGAAGCTCATAAGACAAGGTCTGAGCGCTGGATGCTATGTCGTATGTCCTAGTGACATTTCGATTTGCATCTTTTAATAGGATAGTACCCGCGCCATTATATTTTATTAAATCTTGATTAAACTTTATAACTCCAGTTCCAAGCGTTTTTAGTGTTTCTGGCTCTACCGTGGCATTTTCAAAACTATTGAAAGATATAGGTATTTTTAGGGCAGGGTCACCAAACAAATGAAAATATTCACTTTCACTTGATCCGTTTTTTATTGACTGCAAACAGATTCCTACGGTTGTTTCAGTTACTTGACCATTTGGGAATAAGTTTTCAAAAATATCTTGTGTGTACCTTTCATTTCCTGTCACAGTTATTGGTCGGCATGTCGAAATAACTGCAGATGCTGCATCCATAGGATATCTAATCAGTTCTTCTCCAAATGACTCTGCAAGAGGGTCATCGAAGTGACCGAAAGAACATGTTCCAACAATCCACAATGGTAGTTTTTTATTTGTTTTTATTTTTTCCAAATCACCCCTATTTAAATAAAGCAGTTTTTCTTGAGCTAATTGGAATGCTGAACCGTGGCCTATGTAGTTTATTATCCCCGTGCCATTTTTTAAAGCATTGTAGACTGCTTCAGTTGCATCTGGCTTTGTAACGCCATACGCTGAACCATCACTTACCTCAGGATATTCAAGCATATATATTTTATCAACATTAATTTTTGAGGGTATTATTTCATATAAACTCTCAGAGTTTAATGTGTGGCTCTTTCCAGTAGCTATTCCACCATGGTTCGGTTCGGGCCTGGCAGGGTCATCGGCAATTAAAGTTACTTTTTGTCTCCACGGCCCGAAGTTATTATTTGATTCGATATATTCAATCTTTTTTATGAAATCTTCTACTTGTGAAATATTTTTTGCTGGAAATCGACCAATACTAAGTTCAGGAATATTACCATAAATTGTTGCTAATCTATCGTCAGAAGGATAGCTAATAAAGGATTGAACTTGAATAGTGGGTACTACTATAGCTGACAAACCATTTATATCTCTATAATCATAGCCAGCATCACCAAGCAAAAGCAAGTGGATAGGCGCTGGAGAAGCCCAATTTTCTTGAGTCCATTGTAAAAAGCTCCTAATTGCCATAGGGTCTTTATTACCGCCAGAAAACTCAATGTATATATCCTCAAGATTAGCGTAGACAGCGGGCTGACGTAAATTAACCAATGGTTGGGCGGTTCCTGCGAATTGTTCAGGACCAATGATTATATAATTAGCTCTAGAAGAAAAGTTTCTAAGTTTGGAAAATGTAATGTTTCCATGGTGTACTAAATTATCAACAGAATCAACTGCGTTTTTATTGAAAATAATATATCTGCCTATGCTGTTCTCTGGACTTTGGACTTCAATTTTATTATCGCTTTTAATTTTAATTTGTTTGGGAGCATGAGGGGAGGATATGTCAAAAGCTAGGCAGTCTTCTGATAGTTCATTCAAAAAACTAAAGCGCAATCCAGTATTTTGTATTGGTGAAAAAAACTCAAGGGTTTTTGAATTGAAAATTAGTTTTCTTCCATATCGAAAATATAGATAGTCGATTAGCGGTGAAGAATTGTTATCGGAGCTCAAATTACTTACAAAAAAGTTATTATTTATTTGATTTAGATACTGACTCGGTATCGTACCTGAAATCGTTCTTTCGCCACTGCCTGACCACGAAATAGTATTGCCGATTTTATTTTGATTTATCATATTTGCATATAATTCAACACTATGATAGGTGCTTGGTGACCCGCTTAATGAATTTCCTTTAATTTTTAATTCAACATAACTATCAACTTCTAATTTTCCATTTGGTGTATTTGTGGAGATTATTTGTGTGCTCCCATTTTTAA
Source organism: uncultured bacterium (assembly GCA_905478065.1). Lineage (GTDB taxonomy): Bacteria > Fidelibacterota > Marinisomatia > Marinisomatales > UBA1611 > TMED80. Next base: position 8,385 of record CAJQGZ010000071.1, read on the forward strand.
TTGTTGGGCCATACCATTTTAAACCTGAAAGAGCAGGATTAACCAAATCAATTTCTTTTTGCATGTAAGATATTCCATAATCAAGTGTTAGTTCAATTTGATTCGGGTCAGTAGTTACTGAAATTCGTTTACCTATAATTGTGCTGTCGTCTGGTATGAATAGCCAGTATTTACTATTATTAAAATATAAGTTTTGCGACCATTTTACTAAATTTTGATTAATGTCAAAACCTGAGGGCCCCTGAGCATAAAAAATTATCTTATCACCGGGATCAAAAGCACCATCTTCTTCGCCGATGAATAATATAGGCAATTCAATTAAGTTTTCTTGAATTGATACGTTTGTTTCTTGGCTCTTAGCTCGTCCGACAGTCGGATTGGTGTAAATTGATATAGTCCTTGGGTCATGATCGTCTAATGCCATGTAAATTCTTTTTAATTGATTGTAAGAAAGATGTTTTATACCATCTGTCTTAACATCAAAGATAATCCAATCGCCGCTTTCACTATTAGCGATGTTGATTCGAGGCCTAACTTCATTTTCTAAAAACCAATTTTTCGCAATATCCCAATTGATAATTTTATTTGAAAGTGTTTTTTTCTCATTATTATCTGATTGTCGAAAAACTGAGCGAGATGAAGAAAAGCTTACTTTTAAAATAATTTCTTTGTAATAGCTATTGCTGTTTATGATGGGATTAATTTTTAAAATACCGACATTTAAATTCTTGTGTTTTTGCACACCAATCCAGTCGTATGTTTTTCCAATTTGAGGCTCTAAGGGGAAAGTGGAATTAGATATTTGAGATGAAAGCAGTTCAATATTTGGTAGTTTTTTATCTGGGAGACCTACGAAAATATGATTTACAAAAAGATCTGCCTGCGTTTTTGCTGAATTACTAAGTTTTATGGTGAGAACTGATTCTGAATTATTTATAATCTCAATATTATGTTTCGAAAAAATTAGATTAAAAATAATAAATGATAAAACAGATGATTTTTTAAGTAGTCTCAATTAGTGTTTTTCATTTCGTTAAGAAGCTTTGTTATAAAAAGAAAAAAAGATTATCTTTTGACCGTATTAATTTAATGATTTTATCCGTTTAATGTTCCAAAACTAACCAAAAATATATTATAGCTTATGTTCGATTTAGAAATAATCAAAAATTTTTATGAAGTCTATACTGATAGAGTTTCTATTGCAAAAAAGAAACTAGATAGGCCCCTTACTTTTAGTGAAAAAGTATTGTTTGGGCACCTAGATTCAATAGACCATATTGAAAAAGCAGTAAGGGGCTCTTCCTATATTGACTTTAATCCGGATCGCGTAGCGATGCAAGATGCAACAGCTCAAATGGCTCTCTTACAGTTTATGATGGCGGGTAAAAAGAAAGTAGCCGTTCCCTCAACTGTACATTGTGACCATCTGATTCAAGCAAAAATTGGCGCAGACCAAGATTTGAGCCGAGCGAAAGATTCAAATTCAGAAGTCTATGATTTTTTAGAATCAGTTTCGAAAAAGTATGGGATAGGTTTTTGGGAGCCCGGTGCTGGTATTATTCATCAAGTGGTTTTAGAAAATTATGCGTTTCCTGGTGGGATGATGATTGGTACTGATAGTCATACTGTTAATGCTGGCGGGCTCGGTATGGTCGCAATTGGTGTTGGTGGTGCTGATGCTGTAGATGTGATGGTTGGAATGCCTTGGGAGCTTAAATTCCCCAAATTAATTGGCGTACGATTGACAGGAAAAATGAGTGGGTGGACATCGCCAAAGGATGTTATTTTAAAATTGGCTGGTTTACTTACAGTAAAGGGCGGGACTGGTTCTATTGTAGAGTATTTTGGTGAGGGTGCTGATTCAATTTCTTGTACAGGAAAAGGAACGATTTGTAACATGGGTGCGGAAATTGGTGCGACGACATCAATTTTCCCTTACGATAGTAAAATGTCGAACTATCTTAAATCTACTTCCAGAACAGAACTAGCTGAACTTGCAGATGAAATTAAGCAACATCTTTCTGCTGATTCTGAAGTTTATAATTCTCCTGAAGATTTTTACGATGAGGTAATCGAAATTAATTTGAGTGATCTTGAGCCGCATGTAAATGGTCCATTTACTCCAGATTTAGCCACTCCGATATCTAAACTAAGTGAAACAGCCAAATCTGAAGGTTGGCCTTTAAAGTTAGATGTTGGCTTAATTGGCTCATGCACTAACTCGTCTTACGAAGATTTGAGCAGAGCAGCTTCTATTGCAAAGCAAGCGGAAAATAAAAATATATCTGTCAAATCTGACTTTACAGTAACACCTGGTTCAGAGCAAGTTCGATACACTGTAGAAAGAGATGGTTATTTAGATGCTTTTATAAAAATTGGTGGTACTGTTTTGGCTAATGCTTGTGGACCCTGTATTGGTCAATGGGACAGAAAAGGAGCTGATAAAAATGAAAAAAACTCAATTATTACGTCTTTTAATAGGAATTTTGCCAAAAGAGCTGACGGAAACCCCAATACTCATGGCTTCGTAGCTTCTCCAGAAATTGTTACTGCGATGGCAATTGCCGGAAATTTAAATTTTAACCCTCTCAAAGATAGTCTTTTAAGTGATGATGGCGTTGAGGTCTTTCTAGATGAGCCATTTGGGGAAGAACTTCCAGTTGCTGGTTTTGATGTTGAGGATAATGGCTTTTTAGACCCATCTGAATTTGAGGGGAATAATATCGAAATTAAGATTGACCAAAATTCTAAGCGGTTGCAATTGTTGCAGCCTTTTGAACCTTGGAGCGGTAAAAATATAAAGAATGTAAAACTATTAATTAAAGCAAAAGGAAAATGCACAACAGATCATATTTCTATGGCGGGTCCATGGCTTTTTTACAGAGGACACTTAGATAATATATCAAACAATCTTCTCACTGGAGCAACCAACTATTTTAATAATGAAACTAACTTTGTGAAAAATCAAATTAGTGATAAATATGAAGAGGTTCCTGCATCAGCTAGATACTATAAATCTAAAAATGTTGGTTCCATTGTTGTAGGTGATGAAAACTATGGAGAAGGTTCTTCAAGAGAACACGCTGCAATGGAGCCTAGGCATCTAGGTGTAATAGCAGTTCTGGTGAAGTCATTTGCTCGCATCCATGAAACAAATTTGAAGAAGCAAGGAATGCTTGCTTTAACATTTGAAAATAAACTAGACTACGATAAAATTGAAGAGGATGACACTTTTAATTTTATTGATTTAGATTTATTTTATCCCGGAAAACAAATAGAAGTTGAATTGGTTCATAAAAATAGTAGCTCTGAAATTATTTTATGCAACCATACCTTTAATGAAGCCCAGATTAATTGGTTTAAGGCAGGTTCTGCACTAAACTTAATTCGATCTAATCAGTCAATGTCGTAGATAATGAGTTTAAAAATAAAAGTGATTGTTTCTGACCCGATTTCTGATGAAGGGTTGGATATTTTTAAACAAAACGATATTGAAATTATCGATGCTACAAACATTGAAATCGATGAAAATTATGAGCACATAGCATCAGCAAATGGGTGGGTAATCAGAAGTGGTACTACCCTTGACGCAAGCATTATTAAAAAAGCGGATTCGTTATCAGTTATTGGTAGAGCTGGAGTTGGTATCGACAACATTGATATTTCTGCTGCGACCAGGAAAGGCGTTGTAGTAATGAATACTCCCGATGCTAATACCATCAGCGCTGCGGAACATACATTAGCTTTGCTATTATCACTATCAAGGAATGTAAGTATCGGGCATCAATCTTTATTAGCCGGGCATTGGGACAGGCACAAGTTCGTTGGTTCAGAAATTAGAAATAAAACTCTAGGAATAGTGGGCCTAGGTAAGATAGGAAGAGAAGTAATGCAGCGAGCTCAGGGGTTTGGCATGGAAATTATAGGCTTTGATCCTTTCATTAGAGAGGATTTGTTTCAATCTGATGAAATTAAATTGCTTGAATTAGATGAATTAGTTGAAAAATCAGATTTTATTACTGTCCACATTCCTTTAACAGCAAATACTGAGAATCTTTTCGACTACGAGATGTTATCAAAAATGAAAAAAGAGGCAAGGATAATAAATGTAGCTAGAGGAGGAATTATAAATGAAGAAGACTTGGCTAAAGCTCTTAATGAAGAAATAATTGCTGGAGCTGCCATTGACGTATTTAGACAAGAGCCAATTTCAAAAAACAACCCTTTGCTTAAATCGCCAAACTTAATTCTTACTCCTCATTTAGGTGGTTCAACAATAGAAGCTAAGGCTGGTGTAAGTACAACTATATGTAGACAAGTCAAAAACTATTTAGTTGATCAATCATTGGAAAATGCTGTCAATTTTCCCATCCAAAACTCTTCTGACTTTAAAGCGCTTTCTCCTTTTTTGGATTTAGCTGGAAACCTTGGTTCGATTCATAGTCAAATTTCTGATGGCCCGATAAAAAAGGTTTCTATTAATTGTTTCGGGGAGTTAAATCAAATTAAACCAATCGCTTTATCATTTCTCAAGAACTTATTAACAGAAAGAGTGCCAGACAGAGTAAATTTTATAAATGCTGAAGCAATTGCAAAGGAACTAGGTATCGAAGTCTCGATGAATTACACAACATTAGATTCTAATTATGCAAATTTAATTAGTGCAGAAGTGATTTCAGCTGAAAACATTACTTTAGATGGTAGTGTATTTGATGATAACTTTCCTCGTCTGGTCAACTTAATGGGTTACAAAATGGAAGTCAATTTAAGTGATACTCTTTTACTTATTAAAAATGATGATGTTCCAGGTGTCATTGGTAAAGTAGGTACATTGCTTGGACAGAACAGCATTAATATTGGTGCTTATTTACTGAGTCAGGGGAATAATGATAAACTAGCGCTTGGAGTTATTAGGCTAGATAGTCCTTTAAAAAAAACAATAATAGATTTACTAAAAGATATTGAAGAAATAAAATATGTAAAGCAAATTGGTATTAATAATTAGTGTCAGTAGGATTAAGTTTGCAAAGTCAAATAAATTAATAATTTAGGAAAATATATAGAATGAATAAGCTTTGGGACGATTTAAAAGACAATATGAAAGAGTGGGGTGCCTCTGCTGTTGAAAAGGCAGAAGAAATAAGTAGGGTTGCTGTTGCAAAAGGAGAAGAGTTCACCAAAATTTCAAAGTTAAAATATGATATTTCGCAAGT
>CAJQGZ010000072.1 GCA_905478065.1 uncultured bacterium
CCTTCATTAGCGCTGAATACATGATAACCTCTGTGAACCCTAGGTTTTACATAAGGATCTTTCGCGGTACCGTCTGGCATAAATTTTTGATGATTTGCATATCCTGCATCTAAAAGAACGACTTTGTCAAAAGCAAAACCGTTATTATTTACCGCGTCAACACTACTACTTCTATTGTTGTTTATATTTTCATTTGATTTAATGTTATACGCTCCATGCTTGTCTTGAGTATTAATACTTAGCTTAAATTTTGGAGCAGGATTTAAATACTGATCGTTATCGTTTCTACTGTTATCTCCAGTGGTATAATAATATACAACACCCTCTACATCGTTAAAAAATCGATCCAACTCTTGATCTGTTAAAGTTCGCTGACCATCTAGTGCTTCTACAGCTTCAAAAGTAACATCTATAGTCCCTTCAGTAAGTAACTTCATCGAAGCCTTGTAAGGGTAATTGAGTTTAGCTACCTCATCCATCGTAAAGTATTCATTATCTTTTCCTTTCTCACTACTAGACTGAGAGAAAAATATACCACTAGGAGAATCTATTTTTACGCCTAGAATATCATAAGTTGAATTGAAGCCATCTGGATCCCAAGTTTCTGTTCGCTGAGGGTCTTTTATAGGTGTATTATCATACACTTGATTTCCAGCACTGGTTTCCCCTTGCTCGTCTTGTGTTTCTATAACTATGTCAAACTGTCTTAAAGGTAATTCTTCAGACTCCCTTATCACCATTCCACTAGGTGTGGCTTTATAAAAGGTAGATGATTGGCTAGTACCTTCATATTTGCTGAATCCTCTAGCGTTTAGATCAGTGCTCGTATAACTCGCGCTCTTTAAATCATCAATTAAATCCGGATTGTTAATCTCTTCGCCGAAAAGAAAAGTAGGTTTAGTTGAAGGCGACGTATATCCTGTGAACTCAAAATATATATGACCATCAGGAACATTCGCCGAAGTACTTGTCACACCAAGACCTACAACATTAGAAGGTCTTCTAATCGTGACTCGATAATCTATATTTTGAACGACATCAAAATTTAGCTCGTATCTTCCGAAGCCTAAGTTGCCATCCCTTCCTATATTTCCGGCCTGCTCTTCTTCGCTCATGTTAAAAATACCTTTTTGAGAGCTTACCTGCCACTCAAATGTAGGGTTGGTATTATCTAACGAGTAACCTCTTACATCACTTGCAGTAGACTGAATAGGAAAACCATCAGAACCTCGAGTAGTTAAATTACTAATTGAAAAAGTCTGAACCGGGGCTGTAAATTTATCAGTACTAACTGTTATTTTTCTAAAAAGACCATGACCTATCACTCCAACATTCGAAATTGGGTATACTATAACATAATAGTCATCATTTTCACTTATTAAATTCTCAATTAGAATTTTTGATTTTTGCTGACCTTCTATATTATTGAAAAATTTAGTATCTTCAGGGGTTATTAATTTAACCTCATTTTGTTTTACAGCGTCATAGGATCCTTTATCGACTATATATGTAACACCTTCAACTGCAGTTATTGAAGAACCTTTAGTTGAACCATTCCATTCAGTAGTTATTGCAGGGTCTGTTGTGGGTATAATTATAAAAGAATAACTAATATTATTTATATTATTACTCTCTCCATAATTTATATCAACACTCTTACCGTCATCAGCTATATTTATATTATTTTTAAATCCAGCTACAGAAAATTCAGATTTTAAAGTGACTAAATTTTGCCCTTTGTCTGGGGATGTACCCGGAATACTTGGGGTATCTAATATGACATCTAGTATATCTGAATTTCTTTCACGTGCACTGTCAGCGGGTGGTGGTTCTTGCTGAGGATACTTATTAATCCATTCGTCTCTATCAGCACTACCTGCCTTGTTATTTTTCACCGGGAAGAATAGGTCAAGTACGTTATTTTTTGTATATGAAGATCCTACCGAATCTACTGATTCATATTTTCCGGTAGAGTAAGCTAAAGCTGAGATAGAGTAAGTAGAGTCTTCATCTTCGGCAATATTTATAATTCTATATGCAGATTCATTATTATTTATAAATTCAGGGTCATTGTCGAATAAAGGTTCCACGCTCCAAATAAGATTTTGGCCTGAGTAATAGTTACCAGAATACGGTACGGCAGATCCCATTCCGACACTTGCCATGTATTTTGAGTATCCCGTAATAACATAATCTTGAAAATTGAGCTGATTGCCAGTGTAAGGAGACCCCACATTTCCCTTGGTTGCTCCAGCGGTATCTTCGACTCTCATTCCGCTATTAAAGTAAATTTTGGTACAAACTCCAGACCCTTCATAATTTAAATCTGACCTAAAAGCTCCCGGTTCTCCTGTGATGTTTATTACATCAGATCCGTTAAAAGCGAGATTTTGAATCTGAGTTCTTCTAACGCCCTCATCTATGTCAACGCTACTGCTTACATCTTCCTGATTGTAATCGTATGTAGGGGTTAGTAATGAGAATTTATATTTTTTGTTCTGTTTGAAGTTAAGAGCTTGATCTATGATAATACTATTAACATAACCTCTTTGACTAGCTGTTAATGCAGCTTCAGTTAGCCTATTAACAAACGTAACATCTGTCCCGCCTTTTACTACAGCATTAGTCCTGCCGCTATATTTTAATGGATTTCTATAGTTATCATAAATACTAATTACATCACCGGGTCTCAAATAAGCCCCATCCATGCCAACACTAAAACTAGATGTTTCTGTTTCTTCAGACTCACTGGCTAAAATCCATTTTGCAAATCTCCTTGCTTGTCCTCTACTGGTACACCCAAGAGCTGTCGTTTCCAATTCTCTAATCCCATACCTTTTTACATACTCTTCATCCTCCATGTATTCCACGGCAGGTTGGTAGCTATTTCTTTTATCGTTGTATCTTACAATAGCTACAGTATGACGGGCTTTCTTTGCCGAGCTAGAATAGGTAAAATTACCATCGAGGACATTTGAATTATTAAAACTGTAAATAGCAGATTTGAGTTTGTCTTGAGATGAAAAAATACTACCATTACTGTAGTACGCTATACCTCTAAAAATAGAAGATAAATCATTAAGAACTTTAAAAGCTTCTTCTCGGGATGTAATTATATAGTTAATTGTAAAGCGCGGTTCAAACCCGCCATAAGTGTCATCTACAAGTTCATCACAGTACTTTGCTACATCATAGAGTGCCCATTTATCTATTTGAGACGCATCTACAAATTCTCCTAATCCATACCTAGGGTTAGTAATCAAATCATAAAAACACCAAGCGGGATTATCTGTCCAAATCAAATCTTCAGCAAAATTACCGTCCCATTCTACAGTAGGGTCTTCATTCTTGCGCTGAAAAGTAAAACCATCAGCAGTTCGGTTTAAGTCAGTCTTTGTGTTTGTTTTATCACCTAAGGCTACCCCTTTATAATAATTACTAACGGAAGCGGAGCTATTTCCATAACTTTTTATGAACGGGTTGTAATTGTTAGGAACTTTTACTTTTAATAATCTCGCATCATATGCTCTGGAAGGTATTCTTTGAAAAGATCTTGCATCAAATAAAGAATAGACCATGGATGAGTAAGGGTATCTTAATTTTGTTCCATAAACTTCAACAATAGAATCTACAAAAGATTGGTTTCTTAAAAAGGAAGTAATAGATTCCGGGGTAGTTCTTACTATTCTTATTCTCCATCCTTCGAAATTATCTTTATCTTGAAACCCTTTGTCTGAAAGATCAATGGTAGTGGATCTAATATACCCTTCTTCTATCTTACCTTCTATTATTTCATTTTTAGCAAGCTCCCAAGATTCAGTGGAGAATTGGGAGAATGTATCACTTGTCGTTTTATTTGACCCGAACCTATCATTGAACATAGGTTGATAAAAAATACTATATTCTATAATGCGAGCTTTTGTGTCTCCATAACCTGTCGCTGCTTGTCGTTTTTTATAAGTTTTTTCGCCGAATTGTAAATTTTCTTGTAGTGATGGTACTTTTACACGAACTATAATTTCATTACATTCTTTATTAAGTATACTATAAGTCTTCGCGTATTTATCTATTGGAGATTTTGATGTTGCGTATTTGGTGTTAGTAGGTGAATCGTCTGCCCCTTTAATTTCAGGTCCATAAAGTCTTTCTCCTATCGTTCTGTTGATGGAGAGGTCCATTATTCTGTTGGAACCTACAGCGCCGAAAGTAGGAAGGTTTTCATTTGCTTCAGGTATATCTCCAGAAGGGTTACCTTTTACATAATTTAAGTTGACTGAAGAAAAGTTATAAAATCCACTTCTATCCACAACAGGTACTTCATTCCAATAAACTGACCTTAAAAATCCAAGCTCTTTTGACTGAGTTGCGCTACTAGGGTCTACGCCTGTTGCTGTATAATGAGTGAATTCTACTTTTTGATAACCTGTTACATTGTCGTTTCTAGTATAACTATAGTTACCGCTAGTTATTCCTTCGATAGGCCCTTCTGAAATTAAATCTACAATTTCAGCGTAAGAGCGAGACGTTACGTACTCTGGTACTCCGTCTGAATTTGAGTCTACTCTTACTGCAGCAACATCTATTACTGGATTACGTGCTTTTTTAGGTTTTTTCTTAGATCCCATTTTTTATTACTCTCCTCCGTTCCAATTTGTTGTATTTATAGGTATACTTGGGTTAAAAGAATATTTTAGCCCATCAGTGGGGTTACCCCATTCGTCTTTAGGCTGTACTTCTGCATCTATATCTAGAGTATCTACAGCGCTTTGTATAACATGACTACCAACAAGTAATCTTCCGTAAGCTACATATACCGGACCCCCTTCTCGAATTGTATTTTCGGGACCGTTAAAAAGATAAGATTTTGATCCCCCTTGTTCTATTTCTCTAAAATCTCCGAATTTAGGCATAGGTGTTAGGAGGTTTGTGACACCGGCAGCTACCAAACCTACGCCACCAAGTATTAAGGCAGTTGACATGGCTTTACTCATCATCATAGGAAGTAATACCCCAGCTCCTATAGCTATCATAGCTACACCTACTATAATTGTTACAATCGCCATTGCGTTGCCTCCAGCTCCTTCAACAACTGGCACGATGTCGATTGTTTTTATATTAGGGTTATTTAACGTTAACTCAGACGAGTAAAGACCTTCTAAAGTGTTAGGGTCTTTACCTTCTTCAATTGCAAAATCTTTTTTATTTATCAGTACTCTATATTTTATATTTTTTCTATCATTCTCCCA
>CAJQGZ010000073.1 GCA_905478065.1 uncultured bacterium
CGGCAGGTTGGTACCAGTTTCTTTTATCGTTATACCTTACAATAGCCACCGTATGACGAGCTCTTTTCGCAGAACTCGAGTATGTAAAATTACCGTCGATGACATTAGAATTGTTAAAACTATAATTAGAAGATTTAAGTTTATCTTGAGATGAAAAAATACTACCATTACTGTAATAAGCAAGACCTCGAAAGATAGATGAAAGATCATTTAAAACTTTAAAAGCTTCTTCTCGAGATGTAATTATATAGTTAATTGTAAAGCGCGGTTCAAACCCGCCATAAGTGTCATCAACAAGCTCATCACAGTACCTAGCTATTTCATAAAGGGCCCATTTATCTATTTGAGACGCATCTACAAATTCTCCTAATCCATACCTAGGGTTTGTAATTAAATCGTAAAAACACCATGCTGGATTATCTGTCCATATTAAATCTTCAGCAAAATTACCGTCCCATTCTACAGTAGCGTTTTCGTTAAGTCTTGTCCATGTAACGCCGCCATCAGTTGTGTTTGAGTTTGTAGCTGCGCCCACTGCTATACCCTGAATTTTAGTTGCTCCGGCATAGCTAGCACTATTTCCATAACTTTTTAATAATGGGTTATAGTTATTGGGCACTTTTACTTTTAACAATTTAGCATCATACGCTCTGGAAGGTAACCTTTGAAAAGATCTTGCATCAAAAATAGAGTAAACCATAGATGTATAAGGGTATCTCATTTTGGTTCCGTATACTTCTACTATAGAATCTACAAAAGATTGATTTCTTAAAAAAGACGTAACAGATTCTGGGGTAGTTCTTACTATTCTTATTCTCCAACCTTCAAAATTGTCTTTATCCTGAAAACCTTTATCAGTAAGATCAATAGTGCTAGACCTTACGTAACCTTGCTCAATTTTACCTTCTACTTCTTCTTTTTTTGCTAATTTCCATTCGTCTGCAGAAAAGTCAACTCTGACATCACTGGAAGTCTTATTAGAGCTAAAACGTTCATTAAAAATAGGTTGATAAAAGATACTGTATCTTATAATTCGAGCTTTTTGATCTCCAAAACCTACCGCAGCAGGTCTTTTTTTATAACTTTTTTCCCCAAATTGTAAATTTTCTTGAAGATTCGGTATTTTAACTCTTACTATAATTTTGCTGCATTCTTTATTTAGAATTCTGTAAGTTTTTGCATATTTGTCTGCTGGTCCTTTTATTTTAGCGTATCGAGTATCTGTAGGTAAATCGTCTTCCCCACCTTGAATTGCTGGACCATAAAGTCTTTCACCTATACTCCTGTCAATAGTAAGATCCATTTGGTCGGAACTGTCAATAGTTCCATAATTAGGTAAAAAATCATTAGGTGTAGGTATACCTCCAGTAGGGTTTCCTTTAACATAATTTACATTAATATCAGCAAAATTATAGAAACCATTTTTATCGACAACAGGAACCTTATTCCAATAAACTGACCTTAAAAATCCAAGCTCTTTTTTCTGAGTTGCGTCAGTAGGGTCTACGCCTGTTGCTGTATACGCTTCGAATTCAACTTTTTGGTACCCTGTTACATTATCATTTCTGGTGTAAATATAATTACCGCTAGTTATACCTTCAATAGGCCCTTCAGAAATTAAATCTACGATTTCCGCATAGGAACGAGCTGTTACATATTTTGCTTCTGTTCCTACGCCTACTTTTACAGCAGATACATCTATAACTGGAGTCCGTGACTTTTTCGGTTTTTTCTTTTTTAAAAATGACATTTTTTACTCTCCGTTCCATTCTTTACTGTTTGTCGGTATATTTACAGGAGGCTGAAATGAATATTTAAGTCCATGAGCAGGGTCACCCCAAGATTCTTTAGGAGACACATCTGCATCCACATCTATAGTATCAAGAGAGCTTTGAATAACATGACTACCAACAATTAGTCTTCCATAAGCTACAAATACCGGACCTCCTTCTCGAATTGTATTTTCAGGACCATTAAAAAGATAAGATTTTGATCCTCCTTGTTGTATTTCTCCAAAGTCTCCAAATTTAGGCATTGGTGTTAGTAGGTTTGTAACCCCTGCTGCGACAAGCCCTAAACCACCTATTACTTTCGCCGCTGCCATCATTCCTCCTTTTCCAGCCATAAAAGCGCTGAATCCTCCAGCGGCACCTATTCCTGATGCTATTAAAGCTACCCCTACGACTATCGTAACAATGCTCATCATATCTTCTCCTTCTATAATCGGCACTATGTCTATTGTTTTTATGTTAGATTTTTTCATTACGAGTTCAGAAGAGTAAATACCTTCTAGAGTGTTTGGATCTTTACCTTTTTCTATATTAAAATCTTTTTTGTTAATTAGGACTCTATATTTTATGTTCTTTCTATCGTTCTCCCACAGTCTTTTGTAAAAATTCTTACAGTTAGCTTCTATACCTCTAACAGCATCTGAAACACTATTTACCGAAAGGTTCCACTCCTCTCTTCCTAATTGTTCAGCTAAAATACCGTGAACTTTTACATTAACTAAATTTGTCATGACGATATACTTTTATTATCTTATTCTTATACACAGTGCTTAAAGGTTCTGTGCATAAATACTTATTTCTTGGGTGGTGCATTATTTGACCGTTTCCTAAATAAACTGCTACATGATTTGCTCCTGAGCCTTTTAAAAATTCAAAGACTAATACATCATGTTTTCTAAATTCTGAACTAGGCGAAAGTTCAGATATGTTTAAATTTTTGTCGTTTTCGTTTAACTCAAACAAATCTTGAATTAAATTTGGATTTTTTTTGTGCCAATCATCTCCTAAATTGTTGTATCCGTGCAGTTTAATACCTAAATCTGCATAATATTCTTTTACAAAAGTATAGCAATCACTTTCCCCTATTCTAAAAATTCTATCGTATAAAAAAGTTTTATCTTTTTTTGGATCGAATGTAGAAAAAACATCCTTCTTAACGTTGTAAAGAACATAAAGAAGAGAATGCTTCTTGCTGTTTAAAATATCACAAGGTGAAAATTTATCGTTATCAGACGGGTGAGAATGATAGACAGCTTTTATCGCCCCTGACTCGCTACCCCTTAAGTAGTCTACAGGATGTAACGAGAAATGATTTTTAGGACTCTCTGAAGTATTTCGGCATTTAAATATTTGATCTTCTTTATTGCGAGACACTATTAAACCACAACATTCTTTTGGAAACTCTTCCTTAGAATGAATTTTTATTGATTTTTTTATATTTTCAGAAAATTTCATTTTTTACCCTCCTCTTGCTATTTTTTTAGCAGCAGGAAATCCTCCGTATGGTAATTGCCCTTTTTCTATTTGGCATCCGCCTCTGTTTCTATCTAAAACCTTATTTCTTGCCCCCCATCTTAACCTACATCCTGTTAAGCTTTTTGAGCATTGATCAGCAACCCAATATTCAGTGTTAGGCGGTGCTACAATCTGGTTCTTGTTCATGGCTTTTTTACAAACATAGTAATATTTTACTGAGTCTTTTTCTACATATACAAAATTACCGGGTAAGTAACCTTTATCGTTACTTACGCCTTGAGAGAAATTTTTATCAAATACTCCTTGGTCATCAAAATTCCAATCTTCTGTACCATTTTGTTGAGCTTCAGTAATTATATCATCATCAGAATCAGTAGCTATAGGTGGAGAGTTAAGAAGCATTCCACAGCCTTCGAGCTTCTTACTGTCTGATGAGTCCTCTGTGACGTCGCTTCCACCTGAGTCTTTTATTTTGCCGTCATTTTTTAAAGTTTTTAATCTAGCTTTTTTTAAAATAGGTATTTCTACATTTTCAGGGGTGGTAGTACTAGTATAATTTTTTAATTCTGAACTCTCTGGGTGCTGATACCAACATCCAATACCTCGATATTTCCACACACATTTATCCGCCAGTAATACTCTTTTCGGAAGTTTAGTCCCTTCCATATCCAATACCGACGAAAGTTGATAAGTTAGGGTAGATTTGTTCTCTGTTTCTTTTCTTTCAATAAAAAACACATCATCAGGAAGATAGGCATAAGGGTCGGGTTCATATCCATCAGGTAAAATAGGAATTTGCGAACTCCTTGGAGCTGACAGGTTCCTAAAATTAATTAAATCTAAATATTTTGCAAAAGTCCTTTTTCTGGTTACTTTAGATCCGACTATATCTCCTATTTTTCTTATTTCATATTTTAAAAGAGCTATTTGATCGATACCGTTTTCTGAATTTGCAGTAATTGTAAGCATCGGTTGGGGTAATGATCCTTTAGTAGTGGTTTCAAAGCCTGAAGCGGTTATGGGGGCGGGATAATAAGTTTTGCCCTGCCATACGATATAAGAGTTAAAAATTTTAAGGTTATTGTGAAATCTTATCACTCCCTCTTCTATATTTCCTTGCTGTATACCCTGTTCGGCTGCATCTGTGGACAGGTTTATATTAGAATCCAAAGCGAGTTGAGATATATCAATCTCAAAAAGTGTAACCATTGCTGAAGGCGTAAGGTTAGCTATTTCGGCATGAAGAGACTTAATAGAGTTTCTCGCTTGAGCTACGGTTGGAGCTGAGTAATTATTTGGCATTTTAGTTATTAGTTTCTATGAATGTAGCTTTGATAGAGTGGTTATCATGAAAAGCAAAAGTAGAATTAAAACTAGAACAATAAAATCTTTTTTTATACCCTCCGTCAGCATAAATTTCTGGAAGATGTCTCATTATAAAACTTTCAGTGCCCTTTCTGGCTTTAAGAAAATGTAAAATAGCTCTAGCTTCCAGATCATTTCTCATATCAAATGATAAATTGATTTTAATTAAAGTATTAAAAATACCATCTTGGATCCTTTGTTCGTACCCGTTACCAAAAACTATAGGGTTGGTTTTAGGTTGATTATCTACACTTATATTATATGAGGGAATCCATAAAAATTCTGGTAAAGTTTCACTACCACTTATATTAGTACTAGATATTGTACGAGTGAACCCTCCCCAATAGTTAGAGTTGGTAATAGCTGTACTAGACGGTACGTTTTGTAAAGCGTAGTAATATTTAATGTTTTTTGGAACTCCATTGGTGCCTTCAACCAGCTCCTGAACAAAAACTACAGCGTTTTTTACATAAGTTCGTGAAGTGATATGTTTTGGAATATCGTATATACTATCGTTAGCCATTTTACCTTAATCCTTTATTATTATAATACACTCAAAAAAGAGTGTAAAATAAAGATAAAGTAATGTTAGGTAGAATAACAAGGGAAGCTGAAAAGCTCACAATTAATGGAAGCGGGATACAAGGGATACAGTCTTTGACTGCGTCTTATGATTCTGTAGCTACACCTGTGTCAAATTTAGGGATAAATTCAATACAATACTATCCAGAAGGCCCTCAACAAGCCAATCTGCAAGTAAATACTTTATTGATTAATTTTTTAGACCCTGTCAACTCTTTCAGTGAGTATACTTCTCGGGACCCTTTGCAAAATTACACGGGGGACATGTCTTTTAGTGGTGTGGTGGATCATGGAAGTAAACAGTTTTATTTCACCCAAGGGTATTTAGAAACATATTCAGCTAGCTGTTCGGTTGGAGAAATACCGCAGTCTTCAACAAGTTCAGTAATTTACGGTGATTTTGGTGCTGATGCTAAATTTGACTCATGGGCGCAACCTTTTGAAAGTCAGCCTACCCTTAATGTTACGAGTTATGGGTCAATGGAGATAAATTTAGACACTTTTGAAACTAACCGGGTCAATTCCTTCAGTGTCAGTATAACTACTCCTAGATTACCTATTTATAAGTTAGGTAAAGATCAACCTGACGAGGTAATTGCTGGAACCCCTATTGAAGTTAATGTAAATTTTGAAATAGAGCCAGACGACTATGAAATAAAAAATATGCGTCTTATACCTAACGAAACTGTTTTTAAGAATACAGTAATAACTTTGAAAAAAAATAATAGTCACGATATATTATTGAGGTATTCTTTTGATGATATGCTACTGACATCTCAATCTTTCGCTGGAGCTAACGAATCTAATGCGAGGATCAGTTTTAATTTAAGATCTTTCATTTTGCGGTAAAAATAGTGTAATATCAAAAAAGGTAATGGCTAGAATATTTTATGATAAGGCTCCGGTAGAGGTTCAGGCTTTAGGGACTAACTTTAGAGAAACCCTGATAGCGACGGACTGTAGTATAAATTTTACTAGCTCTCAGTCTCCTATCTATGCGGTTGGTAAAAAGGGGTCAATTGGTCAATTCCCTGCTGCTGCAAGAGTTGGAGATATTTCTTTTAATTTTTTAACTACTATAACCGGAGAATTTCAAAATATTGTAGGTATAGGTGTGACTAGCTCTCAAGGTAATATTATAAATTATCTTGCTGACGCTATTAAAAATTCTACAGACTCAGAAGCAAGTGGAGTGATTATCAAGTGTGCTGGAGTCAGTGGGGTAGGTTTTTTAAATTCTTACAGTTTTAACACAACTGCTAACAGTATTTCTTCTTCCAGTGCTGCTTTTACTCTTTTTGGTTCTGGAACCCAGCTTCC
>CAJQGZ010000074.1 GCA_905478065.1 uncultured bacterium
GGACGATTAAATTATCTATATCAGAACTTGGTGGAAATCCTTTTTGGATGGGACCGTTTAGCTCTGTAGTTATGGATGCTGGGCATGTATCAGACGCAGCTATAGTACATAAAAATAAAAACCAGTATAAGTTTTTAATGGTAAAAAACTGCAGGTTCGATCATGGAACCATCGCTTTTAGTTCCGGACAACCAAAGTTGATTTCATCAACAGAGGAAGAAGAATATACATTAGGTTCATTTAAACTCATTCCTTCTGATATTGATGACGTTCCTGTTTATAGCCCTGATAAATTAGGTCGACAAGCTTTAACGTGTTGGGAAAAATCTGATTTAAGGGTTATGACTCCTTTTGATGATATGAAACTCACTAGTACTATTTCTGGAACCACTGAGCATTATGAATCTAATGTACTTACAAGTTTAGCTATTGGGGCAAGCTCTAGACATTCATTCAATTTTTTTGAAGAAGAAAAGATATATGATTTTCTTTTTACGGAAATATTTTCTGAAGAAAAAGATATTGAAAAAGAAACATTTTCTGTACCTCAAGTTGAAATAACACCACAAAAAAAGAAGCGGAAATCTGAGCCCATTTCTGGAGGCGAAATGGTTTGGCTTTTGTTTGCATTAATCGTCATAATGGGTCTGTTTTTTGCAATGAATTATGTAAAATTCCGTGAGAGTATAAACAAACCTCTTTTTGGCGAAAATGAAGAATATGTAATTAAAAAAATTGACCCGATTGATCTCAAAGAACGATCTAAGGGTATGGTTGATTATGATATTAATATGCATTTACAGTCTAGAGAAATTTCTAAGGTTGTTTCTAAATTATTTCAATCCACAGAACTAAAACTTTACAATAATCTTACAATTACAGGTACGTTTATTAGCTTAGAGTATATGAGCGGATTAAATCCCGATATCGAACATATTGTTGGGTTAGAGACCACCAGTTATTCTATGGAATCGGCAGGTTCAGATAGTACAATGTTTCTCTGGTATTATAGTTTTGATTTTCCAGAGTTGAATAAGTCAAATGACATTACAATTGGAATTGATAAAAGTGATTTTCTTACACAACTCGATTCAACGATTAATGATTATACAATTAGAGAATTTGATCAGTTTTATAAGACGAATAGAATTTATGAGCCAGTTTTAATTTGGGTTCGGGGTGACGAAGAGATCAGAAAAGCCACTGAAATTTTAGTAGAATCTGGACCAACAGTACTTTTAAGAAAATTTGTTTTATTTAATGAGGTAGATAAACCTGATCCTAGAGCTGGATTTTATGTCTCATTTTTAAGTAATTAGTTTTTGTGAAAATATTAAGCGGCACCTATAAGGGTATTCGTATTGAGACAACGAAAAACGCTTCTTACAGACCAACTAAGTCTAGAGTTCGAAAAAGTATATTTGATATTCTTAGCCCTTTCCATTATGCAAATATTTTAGATCTATATTCTGGTTCTGGAATTTTAGGGTTTGAGTCAGCAAGTAGAGGTGCGACTTCAGTAACATTTGTTGAAAATA
Organism: uncultured bacterium; assembly: GCA_905478065.1. Classification (GTDB taxonomy): domain Bacteria; phylum Fidelibacterota; class Marinisomatia; order Marinisomatales; family UBA1611; genus TMED80. Next base: position 1,539 of record CAJQGZ010000074.1, read on the forward strand.
ATTTTAAAAATATAAAATTACTTACACATAATAAAGTCAAATTTAATGACACTGATTTTTCAGTTATAAAAAACAATGTTGAAACATTCTTAAAAAAATCTGAGAAAAAATTTGATTTAATTTTTGCGGACCCCCCTTATGGAAAGGTCGACTATGAGTGGTTGTTTAATAGCTGTAAAGAAAAAATATCTAAAAGTGGTAAATTAGTAGTAGAAATGAATAACAATAATTTTACATATAATAACTGCGTTGAAAAAATCTATGGTGAAACAAAGGTTATGTTCTATAATAAAATATGAAGCGTATTGTATACCCAGGAACATTTGACCCTATTCACAATGGGCACTTAGACATTGCTTTGAAAGCAGCGGAACTATTTGATGAGCTGATTTTAGTGGTGGCCGTAAATCAAGAAAAATCTCCATTATTCAGTGATTCTGAAAGAGTTGCATTAATTAAAGAAAGTCTCGCGGGTGTGAAAAATATCAAAGTAGACACTTTCAACGGCTTGATTGTCGATTTTGTACGATCTAATGATGCTGTTGCTATTATTAGAGGTTTAAGGCATGTGAGTGATTTTGAATTTGAATTTCAAATGGCAATGATGAACTTTAATTTAAATCCAAACATTAAGTCTATGTTTATGATGCCAGATGAAAAATATATTCATCTTAATTCAACGGTTATCAAGGATGTCGGTAGGTTAGGTGGGAATATATCTGATTACGTTCCTAAATGTGTAGAAGATGCATTATATGAGAAGTATAGTGTCTGATTATTATTAGATTCGCACTCTAAATATCCTTTAAAAAATTTAATTATGCCTACATACGACTATATTTGTAAAAAATGTGAAAAGATGGTTGAGTATTTCCAATCTATGTCTGATGCGCCAAAAAAAGAGTGTCCAGATTGTAAGGAAGATAGCTTAAGAAGAGTCATCAGTGGTGGCACGGGTTTGATTTTTAAAGGTTCCGGTTACTATTTAACAGATTATAAAAATAAAAAAAATAAATCGCCTGAAAAAAAAGATACAGGCACGAAGAAAAAAGAAAAAACAAGTAAGAAAAAAATAGAAAGTTGATTATCAAATGACACAAAGTAAAAAAATTGAAATGACAGATCAGGGTTTATCTGTTCCTAATAATGTAAAAATCCCTTTTATCGAAGGTGATGGAATCGGTGTTGATATTTGGTCCGCTTCATCAAATGTTTTTAATAGCGCAGTAGAAAAAGCTTATGCTGGCGAAAAGTCGATTGAATGGGTGGAAGTATTAGCTGGGGAGAAAGCTTTTAATAATAATGGTGAGTGGCTTCCTCAAGAGACACTTGATACTATTTTAGATCATAAAATTGCTATCAAAGGTCCATTAACTACTCCTATTGGTGGAGGTATTCGCTCCCTCAATGTGGCATTAAGACAAAAATTAGATCTTTATGCGTGTGTGCGTCCAGTGCGTTGGTTTTCCGGTGTTCCTTCACCGGTTAAAGAACCCGCAAAAGTTGACATGGTTATATTTAGAGAAAACACTGAAGACATTTATGCCGGAATTGAATGGATGCATGGATCTGAAGGCATTGAAAAAGTTAAGAGCTTTTTAATAGATGATCTTGGCGTTACAAATATTAGGTTTCCAGATACTGTTAGTTTAGGCGTAAAGCCGGTTTCTAAAGAAGGTACTGAACGTTTAGTGAAAGCGGCAATCGATTATGCCTTAGAACAAAAAAGAGAATCAGTTACATTGGTCCATAAAGGCAATATAATGAAATTCACTGAAGGTGCATTCAGAGACTGGGGCTATCAACTTGCAAAAGAAAGTTATGGCTCACATGACTTAGACGGTGGCCCGTGGCAAGTAATTAAAAAAGACGGCCATGAATTAATTATAAAAGATGTTATCGCAGATGCATTTTTACAACAAATTTTATTAAGACCTTCAGAATATGATGTGATTGCGACATTGAATCTAAATGGTGACTACATTTCAGATGCTCTTGCTGCTATCGTAGGTGGTATTGGAATCGCTCCAGGTGCGAATATTAATTACACCAGTGGTCATGCTATATTTGAAGCGACTCATGGTACGGCACCAAAGTATGCTGGTCAAGACAAGGTAAACCCTAGCTCAGTAATTTTATCTGGAGTTATGATGCTGGAATATATGGGCTGGCAAGAAGCTGCTGACTTAATTGTTAAAGGTATTGAGGGAGCTATCGGTCATAAGAAAGTCACCTATGACTTCCACCGCTTAATGGAAGGCGCTGAAGAACTGAAATGTTCTGAGTTTGGACATGAAATCGTGTCCAACATGGGGTAATATATTTTCCATACAATTATCTATATGCAGCCTTGTAATTAATGTTTATAGATTACACTCAAATAGAGATTGCTGCTGGTAACGGTGGCGCTGGGGCCGTATCGTTTCGAAGAGAAAAGTTTATTCCTAAAGGCGGGCCAGATGGTGGTGATGGTGGAAGAGGAGGTCATGTTATTATTAAGGTTGACACAAACCTTCACACCCTACAAGACATAAGGTATCGAAGGCGATATAAGGCTGAGAATGGACATTCTGGAGGTGGTAGTAACAAAACCGGCAAGACTGGAAAAGATATTATCATTCTTGTTCCAGCTGGCTCAGTAATAAGGAAAAAAGATTCAAAAGAAACGATAGTAGATCTAACTATTAATGGCGAAGAGTATATTATATGTAACGGCGGGCAAGGTGGTAAAGGTAATGCTAGATTCAAAACAGCTACAAAACAAGCCCCCAGGCAATCTCAGTCTGGTATTAAAGGTGAGATAGGTCATTTTGATATAGAACTAAAAGTTCTAGCGGATGTTGGTCTTGTCGGACTACCTAACGCGGGTAAATCGACGTTATTAGCTAGCATATCCTCTGCGAGGCCCAAAGTAGCAGATTATCCCTTTACGACTTTAAAACCTAATTTAGGCATTGTTAAGTATGGCGATTACGATTCTTTTGTAATGGCGGATATACCTGGCTTAATTGAAGGAGCTAGCTTAGGAAAAGGTCTCGGTCATCAGTTTCTAAAACATATTGAACGAAATAGAATACATTTATTTTTAATTGATTGTTTAGAAGAGAAACCTTTAGATGTCTATAACACGCTGAAAAATGAACTAAAAACTTTTAATAAAGAACTAGCTAATAAGCCGCATTTAGTATGCAGAACAAAGTCAGACCTCAAGCAAGAACTGTCAGATCAATGGGATGAATTTGATGAAGAGTTTTTTGATATATCATCGGTTACGAAAGAAGGTATCAGTGAATTGATTTTTTCTTTAGCCGAGTTGTTAAATAAATAAAAAGTATAACATTATTATAATATAATTAAATACTAATATTGTAGAACTTAAAAGATAAAACAATCATTAATAATCTTCGTTGGCTGTCTTGTATTTAAATATTAATTTCTATTGCTAATAATTATCTGGAGAGGTGGCCGAGCGGCTGAAGGCGCCCGCCTGCTAAGCGGGTATACGGTTTAACACCGTATCGAGGGTTCGAATCCCTCTCTCTCCACAGTTTTATCATCGAAAACCCCGTGCAAAGCGGGGTTTTTTGTTTGTGGGATGATGAGTAGATTTAGGTATTCCTAATGAAAAATAAATACAGTATCATGAT
>CAJQGZ010000075.1 GCA_905478065.1 uncultured bacterium
TAGACAAAGCAGGAGCAGAAGGTGATAAAGTATGAGTAAGTAGAGTATTTACGTCTATAGTTGCTTGCTGGGGGCCTTGAGGAGCATATTTTACATCATTTACTCCTAAATTATTCAAAAATTGAGCGGTAGAAGCATAGTTCGCCGAGATAGATTGGACTCCTTGAATTCCACTACCATTTATCGTAAGGCTTTCCGCCTCCCTTGTTATTCTTCCTAACATTACCTTATCTTTATTTTACACTCTTTTTTAGGTGTAATATAATAAATAAAGGTTTAAGGTAAAAAATGGCTACTAGCATATACAATGTACCAGTTCACAATTCAAGTAAAAGCTATTCAAAAAATGATATAGTTTTTACATCACAGAGTATTGGAGACTCCGGAGTACCAAGAGAACAAAAATATTATTACGCTTTAAAAGATGTGCCGGTTAGCCAAGCAATCACTAATACTGATTACTGGGGAGGCTATATCAATGTTAGAGGAGAAAGTAAACCATATTTCCTTTGGACCCCATCTTACAATCTTAACGTCAACCATCAACCCCGAACAAATGTTGTTGTTTTCGGAAACGGATACGAACAAAGGAGTCCTGATGGGATTTTCAATAACCTAATAAAACTTGATGTTTCTTTCGACATGAGGAATCAAGCTGAAGCCAAAGCTATTATACATTTTTTACAATCTAGAAAAGGAGTGGAAAGTTTTGTCGTCAAGAGCCTCCCACCTATCTATGCAGACTCAAACTACAATAAACAATTTTATTGCAGTAATTTCAATTCAAATTTTACATTCCATAACAATTACACTATGAAGGCCACCTTTATAGAAACCAATCACTAAACATGCCAAACCCAGATATACCATATAATGACGAAAATAGAGCAAAATCCTCTATAAAGTCTCTAAATTCTGAGTTATCAAACCTAAACCCTTCTCATTTGGTAATTCTATTTGAAATTGACTTAAATAGCCTAATAGAAAATAAAGGAATAAATCTACAGAACGAAGCTGGAAACATAGGAATCGGAACGACAGGAGCATCAAATATAAACGTAAATGATGGGGTACTTCGCTTTCATAATAATACAAAAATTCTAAACTCTTTTATTGTCTGGAGAGGAAAAACTTATTACCCAGCACCCATAACGGCAGAAGGATTTGAATCATCAACCAAAGGAACTCTCCCCCAACCAACCCTTACTATAGCAAGCCAATCAGATACTGGAGTAGATCAATTAGCATTACTTAAAAATCAAATAAGAGAATTTGGAGATATAATTGGCAGCAAAGTTACTAGAATAAGAACTTTTGCTAAATACCTAGATAGAAGAAATTTTATCGGAAGTATATCTAATGCCAAAACGAGCATCGAACTTCCACAAGGATATGAACCAGACCCTTATAGCCAATTGCCCGAAGATGTTTATTTTATAGAAAGAAAGCAAACTGAATCCAAGACTGTTATTACATATCAGCTTTCTTCTATTTTAGATACAGAGGGAACTAAGCTTCCTAAAAGAGTAATAGTTTCCGACAAATGCGTTTGGCAATACAGGGGTATAGGCTGTTGGTACCAACACGCTGATGAAAATGAAAAAGACAAAGACTATACCGATGATAAATTTCCACCAATTTTAAAAAAAGCTGAAATATCAAAACTCAGCGATGGTGATGGTTATGGTCTCCCTGAAAAAGCTTTACCTATTGCAAATGATAAAGATGAAAAAATTGTGACATTACTACCTTCTGGCAGCAGTATAAACGATCTAGGTCTTTGGACTAACAATAAAAAATATGAAATAGGTAATGCTGTATATATATTAAAAGATAAAATTAAATATTATTTTGTTTGTAAAAAAGAAGCCTTAGGATCTGAAGCCGTACCTCCAAATACAGAATATTGGATAGCTGACGAATGTTCAAAATCTTTAACTGGTTGTAGGTTAAGGTGGGGCTCTAGTAAAGGGGCAGTAAATGCTACTGGGTGCACTATAACAAAAGGACAACTTCCTTTTGGGGGATTTCCAGCAGCTAGAAAAATATCTCAACAATGATGATTTTAAATAAAAAAATAAAATCTATTATAAAAAGACACGCCCTTAAAGAAAAACCGAAAGAGTGTTGCGGCTTAGTCTTTGAATCAAACGGGTTATTAGAAATTCAAACTTGCTCAAATACATCAGAGAACCCAGAAAAACATTTTTCCATATCTCCTAGAGATTATTTAAAAGCAACTAGAAAAGGATCCATAAAAGCTATATATCATTCGCATCTTTCTAGCAACGATAAATTTTCTCCAAATGATATCTTACATAGCAAGGGGCATAAAATTCCTTTCCTCTTATATTGCCAAGGCAAAGATTCTTTTTCTACTTTTGATCCAGAAAAAAATAAAACTTTTATATACGATAGAATTTTTAAAATAGGAGAAAATGATTGTTATACTTTTGTAAAAGAATACTATTCAAATTTAGGAATTAAATTATCCGGATATAATAACCTAGGAAATGATTGGCATAAGAAAAACCCAAACTTAGTTCAAGACTTATTCAATTTAAATAAAAATAACCCCAATTTACCAATATTTGAACTTTGCCCGAAATCAGAGTTTAAAAAACATGATGTTCTAGTTTTTGAATTTATAAAAGGAGCAGGAGCAAACCATGTAGCTGTGTACTTGGGGGAGGGAGAAATAATGCATCATCCTAGAAACAAATACCTTTGCATAGAGGCTTTAGGAGACGTTTACAAAAACAAAATAATAAAAATATATCGTCATGAGCAATTTAGTTAATATAAAAATTCATGGAATTTTAGCCAACCAGCTTGGAAGATCTGACTGGAAATTAAAAGTAAATAGTGTTGGTGAAGCTGTACGCGGAATAGAATGTAATACCGGGAAGCTTTATAAACAACTAATGGAAAATGATAAAAAAAATATAAAATACCGCATAATTATTAACGATGAAGACTTTTTAATAGAAGAAGGCAAAAATCCAGATTCAATTGAAGATATTTGCGAGTCTGAATTAGTTTTCCAAAAAAACAATTTAAAAAATATTGATATCGTACCAGTTATAGAAGGTTCTGACGATATGATGTCTATTATAACTATAGTTGTAGGGATCGCTTTAATTGCTACGGGTTGGGGAGCTCTCGCAGGTAAAGCTTGGGCTACAGCTCTAGTTAGCAGTAAAGGAGTAGCAACCGCCATGGTAGTAGGAGGTATTGGACTCGTAGCTGCTGGCGTTACAAATCTTTTAACGCCTATGCCTAAATTCGGTGATTTTAGAGAAATAGAAGGAGGCGGATCTGCATCTTACATATTTACTGGGCCTCAAAACACGATACGCGAAGGAGGCCCTGTGTTTGTGGGGTACGGCAGGTTATTAATCGGAAGCCACGTTATTCAATCAGCACTCGATACGGTTGACGCAGACGCTGAAGTCTTACCGAAAGATACTTGGGGAGAAACAAAATACGGATTATTATATAACATACCTAATGCAGGAGGTTTACTCGAAACTCAAACTCAAAATTGGAATAGCTAATGGGAAAAAAGAAAAAACCAAAACAGGGAAGGCCGGTTGTTACAGATATATCAGCTGTAAAAAACTCGGACGGAGAATATGTCGTATCTCGATCTTTTTCTGAGGTTGTTGATTTACTTAGTGAAGGAACCATAGAAGGTCTTGCTTCTGGAGATTATACATATGTCGGTAAACAAAATGAAACTGGATACCAGTCAGTAGATTTTTCTTCATGGTCAGCAACAGGAATTGATCCGACTAATGCAAATAAAAACAAAGAACTAGGCTTCCTTCAATCTGTGTATTGGAACCAAATTCCAGTTGTTGATAAAGATGGATTTTATAATTTTCCTTCTGTAAATTTAGAAACGACTAAAGGTCTTCCAGCTGGAAATATTCCTAAGCTCAATAATGACATGAGCAGCTATGGTAGATTTACATCACAGGACGAGGTCCTCGATTTATCTATAAATAGACCAATCGGGGAAAGGCTTTATGGCCCTGAAATAAAATCAGGAGAAGATTCTCCTACGGATAAAATTGCTGCTCAATTAAAAAATGGAGTAAAAATAGACAAATATGCTAAAACTTATACTATTTTAAACAAAGAACTGCAAAAAATATCCGTAGATATAAAAATTTCCGCACTTTTCGAAAATGTTCAAGCTGGTCCGAAAACATATAAAAAATCCCAACAACTGCTCAAATGTAATGACGCTTCTACAGGATATGGCGACACGAAAGCTCGAACTATAGAATATAATATATATTATAGACCGAAATTTGATCAAAGGTTTAAATCCGCAGATCAAATAGATCGACTTGTAGTTAGCGCTAGCTCCGCATGGCAAGGACCAATAAAGGAGATAGTTACAGGTAGAGTAGATCAACCCTATATTAGGTCTACTGTAATAGATTTATCGGAAAGTAATTTTTCGGACAACGAAGGTTTTGAAGGATGGGAAATTAGAATTGTTAGATTAACCCCAGAGCCTTTAACTTCTTTTTATAAAGCTGTAAGTTTTGTTGATGGTTTAGTAGAGATATATGGAACTAAATTAAGGTATCCTTATTCTGCTATGACATACTCTCAGTTTGATGCTAGAAGTTTTACTAGAGTACCATCTCGCGCGTACGATACTAAGTTAATTAAAGTTAAAATACCAAATAACTATAATCCACTTTTAAAAACTTACGGGAACAGTAGCGCTACTGCTAGTGATTTTGACAACCCTATACGTATTGGCGAAGGAGCTAGAACAAATTCAAATTATGTTCCGGACAACAACTACGAAGGAAAATGGAATAAAGAAAGCGATACTCCTACTGTAGAATGGGATGGAGGCTTTGCAACTGTAGGAGGTGTTGCAACAGCTGAACCTTTAAAAGCTTGGACAGACAATCCAGCTTGGTGCTTTTATGATATAATTACAAATCCTCGGTACGGACTAGGTGAATTCATTAATGAAACTCAAATAGATAAATGGACATTATATGAAATTGCTCAATATTGTGATACCATGGTTCCTGATACTTACGGCAGCCTTGAGCCCAGATTTACGATAAACTACTTAATAACCTCAAGGGAAGAAGCTTTTAAAGTTTTAAATGATTTAACTTCTATTTTTAGAGGTATTGCTTATTACTCCAACGGAAGCATTTTCGCGGTTCAAGATAAATACAAGACAGCTTCATACCAATTTAACAATTCTAACGTTTTAAATGGAGATTTTACTTATTCTAGCTCTGCTAAAAGAGCTCGCCACAGTGTTGCGATTGTAAGATATAATGATAAAAAGAATCTATTTCAACCCGCTATTGAATATGTAGAAGATGAAGAATCTGTACGTCGGTACGGTATTAGAGAAATAGAAACTACTGCTTTAGGATGTACCAGCAGAGGACAAGCTCGAAGATTTGCGGATTGGATTTTAAAATCCGAAGCCCTCGAAACAGAGACTGTTTCTTTTTCTGTGGGAGGAGACGGTTCTTATCTTCGTCCGGGAGATGTAGTTCAAATTTATGATAATTTTAGAAGCCCTTTGAAATATAGCGGCCGAACTAATACAGTAATAAAAGGAGAAAAAGCAAATGTTAGCAATACTAACGGGGTAGCTAATCAAATATTTAATAAATACAGTAATGACTCAAATTTTAATACTGTTATCTTAGACCAAGCTCTAAATTTTACAAACGATAAAAGCTATAAGTTTTCAATACTTACTCCAACTTATAATACCACCACAGGAGAAGCAGATGAAATAAGAAGATCACAAATCCAAAACCTTATTTTCAGCGGGGCGGACGCTAGCACAATTACCGGTAATTTTAGATCTAATGAAACCGGTGTATGTACCCAAATTACTTTCAATACAGGCGATTTATTTGGAGGAACAGGGAACGTTTTAAATTTTGATGATTATGTAATTACAGGATACACGAACACAGGAGTATGGACGAAAGGAACCATAGACAATATGACCACCTCAGAACAAAGTTATTCTGGAGGTTGTTTTTCAGGAGAAAATTTAATATGGAGCGTGGAACCGACAGACGAAAATGATACAGAATTTATCAGTGGCCATTATTCAAATTATAAAATTATAAATATTAAAGAAGATGAAGTCTCATATTCCATATCAGCTTTAGCGTATTCTACAGGAAAATATGACGCAATAGAATCTAGCGTGACCTCTAAATCTAAAATTGAAATTCCTTCGTTTCCTACCGGAGATTCAGCTTCTACTTCTCAACAAATAACCACAGCAGATCAAGAACTAGGTACGTTACTTAATATCAAAAAAGGCACAGCGTACCTAGATGGCAATCAAAGTAAATACAAGACTCTTGAAATAGAATTCGCCACTGCTGCACCGTCTATTTCAGACATAAAAGAAACCTCAACCATCCCTCCCGGAGGCAGTGCAAGCGACGCTAAAAAATCTTATTTTATAAATATTGACAAACAAGATGAATTATCAATTCAATATAAAGTAGCATTATTCACTGACGAAAATGATGTCCCAACTACTGATCGACCTACCGATACTAATAGAATTAAAATTATTAATCCTTCTCGGTACGGTTCTTATTCACCTTTTATTGTAGAGACGATACCTAATGAATTAAACTTAGGAGAAAACAACACTCAACAAATAATACAAAATCCTCGAAGGAAAGTAAACCCCCAAGGAAGTGCTATCGACATGATGTTAGGAGAATATTTAACTTTTCCGAATATAAACCAGTATTGGATAGCAGTATTTGCGCTTTCGGAGAATCAAGCTTGCTCCTACGGAATGATAAGGAGAATTGACAACGTTGATGCTACGTCAAGTCATAATTTAGCCCTTAAAACCACTATAACTAAGTTAACTTCAGAATCTATCGCAGAACCTTCTACTATTAACAACCTCGATTCAGTAGAGCCGGGTTTCTCATGGAAAGCTACAGACAAAGGAGGCTTAACTAGTCTAAAAGGTCAAGGCACTAATGATTTTGAAATAACCATACCCAATAAAAATCGACAATACAGGATAACTTTTAGAGAAAAATCAAACAATAACATACCCTCTAACAATATATATTTAGAAATTACTGGATACCAGTCCCCATCTGATGACTCGAACTTTGTATTAACTAAATTTTACAACGACCCAAATAGTATTAAGTCTATAATTCTTGGCAGTGGCTATGGATGGAAAGATGGAGAAGCAATTTCAGACTGGACTACTCGTACCGACAACGAAAAATACGAAGAAGGCAATAATTCAGCTCAGTGGTTCTCTGCCTCAGGAAATAGCGGGCCGGACAGCCAAGGACATATTGAAGTCTCTGGCCTTAATTATGGACTTAACATAAACTCGGGATTAGCTAATAATTTTCCATTAAGAACATTTGATATTGTAGTAGAAGCTGAAGATTCAAACGGGAACACTAGCGCCGGGAATACCGCATACGCAGGAACTCTGAAACAAGTCTCAGAGCCTTTTTTAGCTGGCGTACCTGATTCATCTTATGATATTTTTGGAGCTAAAATAGAAGCTCCTAGCGGAGTATTTTTCGCGCAAAAACCCGCTACTGACATAGGCTTAACTTATGATTTTATTGATCCTTATGAAGCTGGACAGAAAAACTATCCTTACGCTGCTACCGCAGCGGTTTTCCCTAACGGTTATCTCCAAATTGACTTGCGAGCCGCCGTTAAAGCAGACGGTAGCCCAACAATAACAGAAGATGAAGTTGAAATATTTTTTAACAACACCGCTGGTATAATATATTATTACACTACCGGAGATAATAGGATTGATTACATAGATTCAAAGGCTACAGCTGTTAACAGAGCTCCCGAGTTCATAATAAATCCATCTGAAGCAAATTTAGAAGCCGGAGCAGAGAAAGGAGTATCAAATCAAATAATAAAATCTACAGGTGGCGGAGCTGCAAATGGGGGAGTGGACGCAAAAGCTTTTGGAGGACTTATAAATTTAGGAAATTATACTGGAAACCAAGCTGATGGATTAGCAGGAAACGTTCACCGAGGGTATTATCTATTCGGAGAAGGTGATTCCTTAGATTCACTTCAAATTCCTTTCCCTAATATTAGTCAATCTTCAGTGGAAAATATTAATTTAGCCTTTGGTTACATTGATGAGTTACATGTATTATCTTCTTTTGAGGAAGATGGTGAAACTCCATTATTTAATGGAATAAATGCAGCTAAAACTCCTAAAATATTCGCTCAAAATAGCATTAACTATTCAACTTCTGTCGCAAAAGAAGACTCGACCTTTGAACGATTAGACAATGTATATTCTAATGAATTTGTAGACCTGCCTAGAAACAGTATTTTTCTAAATGAATCTAGCATAACAAGCGCTGGCGATGCTGCTTTAGCTTTTCGGGCATGGGGAGAAATAAAATTCAAAGACGTTATAGAGGCTTGGGAAAAAGGCGGCAATATAGGAGCATCCGACAGACTTAAAGAAATCAATAGAGATAACCCGGAGATTGATAAAATTGTTACTAAAAATATTCCAGCAATAAAGATTTTTTTGAGAAAAGTTTCAACAGGAGCCACTCGCAGTAACACTTATTACGAATTAAAAATAAACCTTGCAGATTTAGCAGGCCTTATTGATACATCTAAAATGTCAATTGTATTAACAGAAACCTCTAATTTGTCAAAAACTAGCTATTCAATTATTGAAGATAAAGATATAGAGTTAAAGTTCACTCCTTTGGGTGTTGAAAATCCGAATTTACATTTTACATTTGGAATACTTGTATCCAACGAATAAAATACAAAGATGAAACCTGAAACTTTTGAAGCTTGCATAGAAAAAGGCTCTAATAAATTATATTTAAGGTCTTCTTTTGAAGTCGCGGTAAGAAATGGCGCTTTTATTAAACTGGGAAAAAATGATATATTTTATAAAACAGAGAGTTCTGAGAAGATAAATATAAAAAGAAAATTTTCGGCGCAGGAAAACAAATTAACCATTAAAGGAAATTTTGATTACAAGTTGTTTACTGGAGATACGGCAAGTATTACTTTTGATGAATTTGAAGCAATTGAAATAGAAAAAATAATTGACCAAACTGGTTCTTATAAATTAGGAGAAAAAATATACATGCAGGGAGGGCAAGTTTCTAGCTTTAGCGGTAATGTAACTGGGGAATACGCAGAAGCAGAAGTTAAAAAGATTGACGACGAAGGCAGAATATTAGAACTTTCCCTTACTTCGCCGGGTCTTTATATATCACCCCCAAAAGACCCTATAGAAATGATGAACGAAGAAGGTCATACTATAAAAGTTAAAGCTGAATTTGACTATTCTTCTCAGTCATCAATACTCGAAAGAGACTTTTCTTTTGTTGAAAGCGACGGAAAGGAAACTGTCATCACCTTGACATATCCATTGCCGAAAGGAATTACAAATGGAGAATTTATTGTAAATAAACAAGTTATAGCTCTTAATAAAAATTATGACGATGAATCATTCGAAAATGAAGTGTGTCAAATAACTTTTGATTATTCCCCAATTAATGGCATACCTCTATTGCCACCAAATAGTCTAGACCCACAAACAACTTATAACGAAGCAGTTATAATTATAGAAAATAAATTCCACGAACTAGATAAAAGACTTACAAGAATGGAACAAATGAACTTCTAGTAACCTCCCCCGGGAATACCTGTAGTCCCTCTATTTAATAAACCACCCGGACGTTGCTGCTTTACAATTTCCTGAAGGACAACTCCCTGTAAAAGTTCGCCAAACTCTTTATTGTTCTCAATTTCTTCTTGCTGATCTCTTTCTGATGGACCACCTTGCTGGCTCGTTACAGAACTATCAGCGTTAGCTTTTCCGTTTTTATCTATATTAACATTTATACTAACATTGTTTGTAGTGCTTCCGTCAACCATACCACCCCCACCAGCCGCTGGGGCAGAGCCAACTAAACCACCAGAAGCATAACCCGGGACATTACCACGATTAAGCTCTGTCATGAAGTTGATGCCATGAGTCCTAACTGCTTCAGGACTCATTATGTATTCTCCACCCATGGTAGCTATCATACCGCCGTTAGCCCTCTTTCCGAAATGCAGAGCTTGAGCCCCCTGAGGAGCGGAAGTCTGCATCTGGGATAAATCATAACCGGGAGCGTATCCATGCCTTGCCGGATCAGAGGAGCCTAGACCTCCTGTTTGAGCCGCTAATGCATCCTTGGCAGCCATATTGTCCATCATGTGCGCACCACCAATTAACATAGCCGCATTTGCATAAGCCTGAATTAACCTTCCTCTTTTTTGTCTTTTTACAGCTTTTACTGCTGCTTTTCTTCTGTTGGTTTCCTCAGACAAGTAACCTTGATAGCTAGACATGGCTTGTTCTTTTTGGAACATTCTTGCTGTCTGAGGGTCATCTTCTCCGAGTCTACCTAAAAGAGACAGATTATCACTAACTTCAAATCGTCCTTCTGTAGGTCTTGCTCTTTCGCTTATTAACTGTCCGGTTTGAGGATCGCGACGATAATATGTATAAGCTTTATTTAATGAGACCCCAGCTCTACCTCCTCCACCGCTTATCATATCTGCGCCTCTTGCATCAGGATCTGCACCTCCTAAGTAACCATGCTTGCTTCTTCCCATCCCATAGTCTTGAGAACGAGGCACATCAGGAGCTCCGGGCTGCATTGCCGCACTTAGGACACCAGAAGCAGCACCTGCCCCTGCTGCGATTAAACCTACTTTACCCATAGACATGCCCCCATTAGCCATTCCATTTATAGAATTTAATGTAGGTAATCCAATTTTATTTACAGCTGATTTTTTAATTACGAACTCCCCACCAGTTGCCCTTATAGGGACATCATCTTTATAACCAGATCCACCAGTAATTAAACCTCCAGAATTATAACCCTGAACATAACCACCTTGAGAATATCCTGCCATTTTAGACATCATCATATTAGCAAACATATTACTAGATACTT
>CAJQGZ010000076.1 GCA_905478065.1 uncultured bacterium
TCAATCCCATGCTGATCAAGATATATGTTTGTGAATTTATCAAGTAGCTCATAAGCAGTACTACAATTACGCTGCTCTACCGTTTGCTTACACTTCATCATAGCAACAATAAGTTGGTGAAGCGTGAGCGCTTGGTCTACATATTTTTGTCTTTCTTTTGTCCCTTTTTCTTTTGCTTTTACTCGTTGGGCTAAGAAATAATTCAATACTGTCTCTTGAACTTTTTGAGCATGGTCTTCTTTCGTTGTAACCCACCTAGAGATTTGATTTAATGATTGCGCATCGGACTTTCCTGCAAGGTCATTAATCATATTCATCGCTTTGCGTACAGTGGTAATATCTTCTTCTATCTGTACGATTCGGACGGCATCTCCATAAATACCACATGGGACTTGGCAATGAGCATATACCTTTGTTGATAAAACAAACAGCATAGAGGCTAGTAGTACTTTTACAATTTTAATCATAAAATTTCCTTAATAATTATTTAGTCTAAATTAAATAGAAAAGGGGCTTCAAACGAAACCCCTTTTCCAAACAAACGATAAATCGTTTTAATTACTTCATCAATACCATCTTACGATTCTGTATAAAGTTTCCTGCTTGTATTGAGTAGATATACATTCCTGCACTTACAGGCCTACCAATCTCATTTGTTGCATTCCACATTACAGATTTATGCCCTGCGCTTTGAACTTCATTCACAAGTGTTTTTACCTTACGGCCTGTTAAGTCATAAATAGAGATTAAAACTTTAGACTCACTTGGTAACGCGTATTGTATCTGTGTAGAGGGGTTAAAAGGATTAGGATAGTTCTGCTTCAATGCGAAGTTTACAGGCATGCCCATCTCTTCACCAGCAGAAAGAACGGCTGAAACAAAACTTGAAGCTTCAGATTCTAACCCAGAAAGATCGACAGCTGTCACCCAGTATTCATAGGAACCAACACTGCTTACTTCAAGATCTGTATAGAAGGAATCAATTGAAGTGAAGACAACTGCTGACTCCATACTAAGTAAATCCTGTCTATAGATATTGAAATAACTGAAATCTTCATCTGTAGAGGAAGACCAACTTAAAGATACTCCACTTTGACTTGAGGAAAATGACAGGTCCATTGGAGTACCAGGATGAAGATTATCGATAGAATGTCCACTTATTGGTTCAGAGTCAAACCAAGAACCTACATCTGAAGTATGTGCCGTGACCATAAATGTGCTTGTATGCACCCCATGCATAGACGAATCTCCTAATGTCGGTACTACCGCTGCATATGGATCCATTCCATGCCAAGGGACAGTTTCAATGTAATCCCAAAGTTCAATTGGAGCATTATTTACTTTTCTCCAAATAGAAAACTGTGTGAAAAAATTATAATCACCTGGCATTCCCGCATCCCAAACTGCTCGCATTTGTAAGCCTTGATCATTTGGAATATCATATAGGTCGACCATGTGAGGCGCATTCGCATAACCATATGCAAATAGCTCCACATCAAAAACAACTGTGTTACCCATAATTTCAAACGCTTCAGGTTTCCAATAGGAATCATACCCCATTGCATTTACATAAATATCATAAACACCATCAATTAACTGGACAGAGTAAAACCCATCTTGATCTGCATAAGTTGACACTTCGTAACTGTCGCTAGATATTTCAATATAGGCTGGATCTTCCGATGCATAATCACCTAGAAAAAAGACAACCCCCTGCACTGAACCAGTAAAATCACCAACAGGCGTTAAATTAAAATCAACGACTATATCTGAAGTAGCATCTACCCCGGATTGCATTGCCGTTAGAAAACCATCTGCAATAACATCCATGTCATATATACCAGCTGGAACGGTTATAGCGTAATAACCCTGCGCATCAGTGTAGGTATAATTATACCATCCATTCTCATGTTCACGATCACCTTCACCTGGGCTATCTACAGAACTAACATTCACTTCCGCATCAGAAACGCCCTGCCCAATATCATCTTTAATTTGACCTGAAATCACATATTCATCGACATATGGAAAAAATTCAAAGTCAACTTCAGATTGAGTACCAGTGTATGTCGTAACTTCAACAATTGCATCATTTCTTAACTCAGGTAAAATCGTTATTGTTTTAACAAAATAAATAACACCTGCCGTTGGATTAGACGGAACATTTATGCTGTACTCACCCATTGCATCTGTTGTCGCAAAAAGCATATCATTTTCATTATATATTTTAATCTCCATGCCAGGCAATGGGATGTCAGTGTAGTCCATGTTGGTCCCACTAGAATCTAAGGAAACCCAAAAGGCTCTACCTTTTATCACTGCTTCACTTGGCGGAGTCAAATCAAGAGTATAATTAAAAACATACGCGTCAATTGTATCGCTAAACATAGTGTCATCAGCCTCTATGAGGAAGTTTCTATTAATATTTCCACTCATCCCATAATAAGACAGTTCAACTTCTGCACCATTCATTGCCCAAAAAGTAAACATGCCACCTTCATCAATTTCAACATGGTCTTCAATCATGATTGGATTTTCGTCAGACCCTAAGAAAAATTGAACATGAAGGCTACCATTAAAAGACATGTTTTGTGAATCTGTTACATAGCCTTGAACTAACGTATTTGATCTAATAACAGAAATATCAGCCATATGATTTTCACCCTCAACTGTAATAAACTCTGCTCTGTGCCCAACAACACCTTCTTGGTCTTCCATTAGGACAATCAATCTTTCATCCAGAACGGTTTCTGCTCCTACAACTGCAGTATCACCCGCCATTAATGAAGAAGCACCTAAACTATAAACACCATTAGAGCCCGTTAGTCCCATAGCGACAGCCATTGGTTCAGAATCTGTGTTAATCATGTCATCAAAACCCACATCAACTTTCTCAACAGAAACAAATACGCCCTGGATTGGCTGGTTCGTATTATCAACATTTCTTGAAGCTACACCAGTGAAAATTGTACTCGAACTACTGAACGGTTCAACTTTGAACGTTGTCCCTGTTAATTCACCATCTTTATTAAGCTCAGCAAAAAAGAAAGTAGCCCCTTGCAAAGCCATAAAATCTAAACCCTTTAAACGGACTACGGCTTTTCCATTCTGATCGCTTTCATCCATTGGGCTGTTATCTGTTAACATAATTACAGCAGGTCCATCTTCATCATCATGTTCCCTATTTGGAGTGCCTTCGTCCTCTCCATCTTCATCGCTAAATAATTCATCAGCTATGTTCATATCACCTTCATCGAGTTGCCCACTAAAGTTGGCATCCCAAAACAGACCTAACGCACCAACATAAGGACCAACATTATCTCCAGATGTATCAAAATCAACTTCGATTACAACACCTTGCCCGTCAACGTTTAATGGCGGTAATGTCGCTTCTACTTCTGCATCATAAGACTCTGCATCTTTTACCATGAGTGTATAATTCGAGAAACTTGGTCCTTCTGACTCATTATTTTCAACAGCAACTCTAGTATAGCTAAAGCCACGAGTTGCAGGACCACCTTGGCCACTTCCGCCATTTGTCCAAGAATTAAAAGTGACATCAAAATATTTGTCTGTGCCAGCAACATGCATTGAAAATGTTTTACCTTCAATCTCAGAGAATCCATTAAGTGCGCCATTCACAGCATCGTGCAGATTAGAATAGGAAGCAAAATTATCCAATGCATTATCAGATGTTAAACCTATGGCCCAAACTGTTCCTTCAGGAGAAACGCCTTGCACATATTCGGTTTCAACAGCCATGTTAAAAAGAGCACCGCTCGCGCCCCTAGTAAGCTTTACACTCTCTGTAATATGATCTTGATTTTCAGGAAGCGTGTTATCAGCACCATCTGCAAGTATAAATGTAACTGCGCTAGGAACTTCTGGCTCTTGAAAACACGGGCCGCATGATTCCCAGCATACTGAAGCTAATACCATATCTTGGTCTACAAAAATACCTCGATCATTGCCATATTGGCCGCCAGCACAATTACCTAGATTATCACCAGATTCATAACTCCAACCATTTCTAAAGTTGTAGGTATAATCGCCTTCAAATAAATCTACAATCGCTGAATAAACCCCATCAGAATTTTCATCAATCATAGGTACTGAATCATCTCCTAAGCCAGTAATCTTAACACCATCATCATCAATGGTTTCTTCTGACATATCAACAATGAATTTTACTTCATAAGAATTTAAAAGGTTAAAAACTATCGTGTCTTTAACAGTGTACTCCCCGTCACTCACTGCTAATTGAAATTTGAAAACACCTGTCGTCCCATTCGGATAAGTTAATTCAACGACTGGAAGATCGCCCACCCCTTCTAAAGAAGGGATTTTAGACCAAACATAAGACAATTCATCATTGTCTACATCATACGCAGCAGAGCCATCAAGCACTACTACTATATCACCGT
>CAJQGZ010000077.1 GCA_905478065.1 uncultured bacterium
TATGCAAATATAAGCACCAAAATTGGAGCTGAAAAACTAGGCTATAACATCACAATTGTGCCTCCAGGAAAAAAATCATGGCCATTTCACAATCATCATATTAGTGAAGAAATGTTTATTATTTTAAAAGGAAAGGGAACTTTGCGCTTTGGGGACAAAAAATTTGCTATTAAAAAGGATGATGTTATCGCATGTCCAGTAGGCAGCAGATCTGTAGCTCATCAATTTATTAACGATAGTGAAAGTGATCTTAAATACCTAGCACTAGGCACAAAAGAAGAACAAGATATTTGTGAATATCCAGATTCTGATAAGGTCTTATCAAGGTCAAACAATAATGGAGAATCCATTCTTTGGAATATGTCAAAAAGTGCTGAATCATATGAATATTTTGAAGGTGAAGAATAGCTAGAATATATATGTGAAAAATTAAATAATCATCTTTCCTCCCATTCATATTAATATTATTTTTTTCGCTTTTAAAATATTAATTAATTAGACAATGAGGAATATTAAAAGCCAATTATGATGATTTTAGATAGTTTATTAGCAGGAACAATTTTATTTACTTCATTTGCAATGAGGACACCAAACATTCAACCAAATCCAGATGATTACGAGTTTAGCTTAGGTTTTAGTAACCAGTTTTATCATTTAAATCGTCAATGGGAAAGAGAATTAGGAAACAATTATATTGATGATATTTTATGGTTCAAATATGAGTCAAAGTTTTACCTAAAACCTGAATATCTTGATAAGCAAAGTAAATCCGTTAAATATCTAAAACTGGACTGGAGGAAAACACTCAAATACGTAAATTTTGGTTTTACTACAAGGTCAGATGATGACGATCTAAAAAACTATTCTACTTTTTTTTCTGGTCAGGTAAAACGAACTGCTGAAATTAAAAAATGGGTAATTTTGGGGTCTTTTGATGGCTATTTAGTTCCAAATGATGACGACAATTTTGAGGAGATTTTAGAATATGAAGCTGTATTTGATATAAAATATAAGTTAACTGAAAATATACTTATATATAATCTCGGGAAGTTTAACAAACTACAAGGACAGAGATATTACAAAGCAAAAATTGGATTAGAATTCAAACTATAGAATTACAATTGATCCATAACAGAACTAACTAGTTTGTCCACTTTTTCACCTACATGATTTAATTCACTATTTTTTAATACTGATAATAAGCTTGATGCTTTTATTGTTGCAACTGTAGTTGAACCATCTTTGTTGTCCCAAACAACAAAATTACAAGGCAATAAGATACCCACATTTAAATCAATATTAAGTGATTCGTATGCTGATGGAGGGTGACATGAACCCAAGATTTTATAACTGCGGAAATCAACTCCAAGTTTATCTTCTAACTTTTCTTTTATGTCAATTTCTGTAATAACACCAAAACCATTATTAAGAAGCTTTTCTCTTAATAAATTTTCTACATCTACTATCGTTCCATTGATGATTTTTTTATGTCCATAATCCATATACTTTATACCTTTTTAATACCTTTTAAAACAAAGACAATAATACTAACCTAATCATGTAAGATATATCAAATTGTATATTAATATATTTTCAAATATATCAATTATTTAAAAGCGTATTCCTTGATTATAATTAATCAGGTCTTTGGTTACCTCTCATATAATAATTAAAAGATAATAAAACATCTAATAAGATATTAATAATGAGCCCAAACCGTTTGTTGCCTCCCAAAAGTTATATAAACTAGTACCATCATCTTCTAATTTCGAAAACCATTCAGCCGTTTCATCAACCTTTAGCCAATCATCCTCTGAAAGTGAATTATCTGTAATAACAATAGCTAGAAGATTGAATTTTTTTTGAGACTCAGCATAAGTAGGAAATCGTTGTCCTAGACGTTCAATTAATGTTTCTGAAGTAAAAGTAGTTTTTTGATGTGCTGTAAAATCAAATGTTGTCTCATTTATCGATAAAGCAGTTATATCAGTAAACATATCAAAATTATTCAAATCTTGAATATCTAACATACCCATTAGATATAACTCTAATTCATTATAAGGCACACCATTCCCTCCATTAGCAAAGGGCCCAAAACTATCTACTGTATAAGAATTATTTCCATTGTCTAAGAGAGAGGATTGTTGAAATCCGCCAAGTTGTCCAGGTGTACTACCTCCTGTGAATCCCCAATGACCTGTATATAAGTAAGAGCTTAGTTCTTCTCCCTGTGAATCAACTGAGTGTGTGGGTAATGCATAGTTTGCCCAATTATGAGCTAATTCATGCAATGCTGGGCCGTATTTTAGATATTCCAAGCCGGTTAATTGCATTACCGCTTTTAATTTTCCATTTGAGCCATAATCTAGAGAATTATCATAGATCTGAAATCCTAAACCTGAAATGCTATTAGATACACCAATAAGTTTGCCATAATAATTTAAATTTTCAGGGATAGACGGCTCATCAAGTATTAAAAAAATAAAATCATAACTATCAGGGAAAACCTCATAAATATCGTTTATGACTTTTAGCCTTTCTTCAGTATTTGTAAAGCCATCGTTTCCAACCCATGATTCATATTCGCCGGAACTCATTTTTAAAGATGCTACACGATTATTTTCATGATATGTATATTTAAAAATTGTATCAGTGTTGGACTGTTTATCTTCACAACTATAAAAACAGAAAAGTACGAACACTATAGTATATTTTTTCACGAATCTGACACCTCATCCTTTTTTGATATTTTAAAATATTTTTTATCTAATTTAAATTGTAAATCGATTGCTTCTTTTTTAGAAAGTCGTCTGCCACCCACTATCCAGTAAGATTCCCCATTGTCTACTACTAGTCTACGTTTTTCCTTAGACATATTATTTTGTTACTTTACGAACGTTAATTTTGATTGCTAAATGATCTGAATAACCACCCAGAAGTCTGTTGCCAGCCCAAAAACGATAAGGGTACCTTTTATATTTTCCTTCTTGCTGCCTGTACTTAGGTAAATCTAGTATATATATAGATTTATTTATTACTTTTAGGTTTCCGTCCTCATTTAACGCCTTATTTATTATGATTTGATCATAAAAATAATCTTTTCCTCTATATAAATAGGTTCCAGTTTTTGGTATACCAATCATAGGCTCCATTAAACTAATAAACCCTAAATCATATAAAAGTGTAACATTTTCATCAGTAGGGTCTTCATTAAAGTCACCAAGCAAGATAATTTCTGCATTGTTTTCATTTTTCTGTATCTCTGAAATCTGTTGCATAATTAATAAGGCTGTAGATTTTCTCTTGGGAATTGCCAGTTCTTTACCACCATAATTTGAGGGCCAATGGTTTACAAAAATATGCAAAGCTGAATTTTTATATAGACCTTTTACATATAATATATCCCGAGTTTTATCATCCCTTCCTAAATTATTTTTAATTGGCTTAGATGTAATAATAGAGAATTTATCCTTATCGTAAAGCAAAGCATTATCAATACCTCTCTCATCAGGCGAATCATAATGGATAATACTATAATTTCGAGAACGGTAAGAATTGTTTAGATCATTTAATACTTTACGATTTTCGACTTCACACAGGCCAAGAACATCTACGTTCAAATCGTAGAGGACCTCTGCAGAATTCTTTATTTTTAAATCGTAAATTTCCTTTGTTACTCTTTTTCTACCATTTAATGAAAATTCGTCATCTCTTTTATCTGGATCATTTTCTAAGTCAAATAAGTTCTCAACATTCCAGAACCCTATAGATAAATCACTGTCATTGCGTTGATTCGAAAAAGAAGTGTATATCAAGCATAGGAAAATTATCCAATTTTTTTTCATATAAATTTTTAACCTGTTTTTTTAGGCTAATTAGATTTCTTAGGTCCGATATATATTTTTTTTACAAGTGAAACAGGCAGAAAAAACAAAACTTCAAACATAAAATTCAATCTACACGTTTTACTATCAATTATTTCAATTGGGCTTATACTAAAACCTTTACCATCTTTTGTGTTTTTTGGGCTTACTACAAATTTCATTGGGCCAATGGTGCGTAATAGATTCCTTATAGTTTTATAGCCTTTTATTTTTTCGTTTGGCATCAAATTATTATCTTCATTGCTCCTGTTAATGATATCAATAAGTAGAATAACTTTCTCTTTAAATATGACCTTTTCCCACTTAACAGTGCCTTTTTCATAACTAAAACTAGCATCTTTCGACATTAGTGGGTTCGGATGAGATTTCCGTAAAGATTCAATTAGTGATAAAAAATGATTTTTCCCGCCAAATAATTTTGCATGATCAGTAATCTGATTTTTCAATTCTAGCTTTTTATCAATATCTAGCGAGTCATAATTATTCATTTTTTTTAAATTCCTTTTTATACTAATTATAAATAATAACTTATTTTAACATAACCATCTTACGAGTTTGTATCATATCTTCAACATATAATGTATATAAATACATACCAGCAGCTACTCTTACATTTTTATCATTTTTTCCGTTCCATATAATCGTTTTATATCCTTCAGATTGAAAACGATTTAAAAGAGTCCTGATTTTATTACCGTCAATATCAAAAATAGAAATATTAACAAAACTATTCTTTGATAAGTCATATGCTATGTTAGTTGTAGGGTTAAAAGGGTTTGGATAATTATTACGTAATGTAAATAATTCAGGTTTCAATTTATTTTCAATCGATAGTGATGTGTTTTTAATTTCTAATATTATATTTTTGATATACTGGACATCTTCAAAGCTTGCTGGGTTATAAGGGGTCATGCTAAAAGAAGTATCAATAAATCCTTCATTATTGATAAAGAAAACATCTCTTTGGTTAGCTCCATATTCCGACCAAACAGGATAATTATCTAAACTATCATCTTGAACCCATGGCAGAATTCGCCCATTTAACATTCCATCTAGAGAACTGGAATACTGATCCTTACCAATACCAATAAATTTGACATCTAGTATGTTTTCAGATAGAAGTTCTAGATATAAATCATTTAAAAGCTCGAACCGAGCCCTGCAGGTACCTCAGTATTCGTGAAAAAAGCCAAGTACTAAAACGTTGTCTGTAAAATATGACGGCCCAATTAATTCGCCAAAGGTATCAGAATCAGGATTTATATCTTCCAAAGTAAAATCGTTCTGACTAAAGAGATTTGCAGAAAATATAATTAAATAAAAAGAAATTATATATGTTCTTAAAACGTTATGAGCAGATAACATGATTTTCAAAATTCAAATTATTATAAATGGTTAACACTGAGCCTATTTTTCTTTCGATAAAATGATTGGTTTATAACCACCCTCTTTTTTAAACCACAATATCATAAAAGAAAAACCTAATGCCATGATTATCGGAAGGCAGGCAGCTATTCGAAGTGTTTTTCGCCCTGTTTGAGGTAAAACATTATTGATACTTGAGATTTCTCTAATTGTAAGTTCTGGTTGTTTTAAAAAAGCATTTGTTTTTATAGATGTATATGGAATGCCAAATAGATTAGCATCATCAATTATCGGTTTGTTTTCAAATAATCTATTTTCAATTTTTATTTTTCGGACTAATTCAAGATTGACTTCCATTATCCCTTTAGCATTATAGTGATCTTGGACAGCTCCTAAAAAAGGAAAACCGAAGATACCTACAGTAAGAAGTCCAATAGCAGATACTGTATTTAAAGTAAGTGCGCCCCCTTTTGGAAATCTTTCTGCAACGAATCCCAATACAGAAGGCCAATAAAATGTTTGGCCAACAGCATAAATAATAAACGCTACCAAAATAACGATTCCACTAGCATAAGAAAGTGCAAAAAGACCTATAATTGAAAAAATTGAACTTATGAGCAACAATCCTAGTGGGCCCATATACTTTAAGGGTATTCCAGCAAAAAAGCGAAGCGTCATCATAATAAAGGCAGAAAAAACAAGTGCCCATCCAGCATATTCACCCATAGTCGGTTTCATAAGATTTTGAATCCAGCCATCTGTTGCAATTTCAGCAGTAGCAAGCGGAATCATAAGTAAACAAATAAAGAAAAACATCAATTTTCCTTTTGATTTTATTATAAACCCAAATAAAAAGCCGGTAGAAACACCAACTACTAAAGATATAATTAGGCGCGTATAAGATCCACCAAACCCACCATTAAAAAGATTCAATTGTGAAAAAAATTCATATCCAATGAATGTTATAGCCAAAGCTGCACCGAGGCCACCAAATTCACGAAACATTTCTGAAATTGGTATGTTATTCTCAACACGTTCATCGACAGGAAATTTCTTACATAGTAAAAACATAATCGCATAGGCAGTAGTTGGAATCAACATAAATAACCAGGCTGGCTTTGACTTTAACCACGTTAATGGAACCGTAGAATCTCCCATGAAAAACAATAAAAAAATAGTTCCTCCAAAAACAATCCCAGCCGGCCATGACGCGTGAAGAATATTCATAGCTTTCGTTTTTTCATCTCTAAAAACGGATATACAAAGAGGGTTTATTACCGCTTCCACAATTCCATGACCTACACCGGCAAAAAAGCATGCCCACCACATACCATCATAGCTATTAACGATATATGTTAGGACTACAGAAAGAATTTGAAAGAAAGAAGCAGTAAGAATGGAACGCTTGTAACCAACTTTATCGACGACAAGACTAAATAGGATCATCATGATTGCAATTGGCCATAAACCAGCACCTAATAATACACCTACTTGACCATCAGATATCCCAAATTCTGCTCCCCAAACTGCTGGAACCATAGCTCTAAATACAAAGCCAACTCCAGCAGCCATAAGTGCTAAAAAGCTAGCAGAGAGAAGTATTAATTTTTCATTTTTTGTGAAAGTCATTTCTGAATGTACCTATAATTAATCGAAGATATATCAACCGATATAAAAAGGATATATAGAGTACAAGATTGCCTAATTTTTAGCACCAATCTCATCTTCAAAACTAAAATACTTAGAGCAAAACTCTTTGACAGTCTTATTGTCGTTGCTTTTGCAATATACTTGTAAATATATATTATCAACTAGCCACAATGAAAACTTATCCAAATCACCTTCTTCTCTTTGTACTTTTTTTTGTTTAACGTATTCGTTATTTAATGAAATTTGATTGAGTTTTGCCCATTCACGAAACACAATCTCAATAAATTCAATCTGACTCCACCCTTCTTCTAAAATTTCTTTAATCCTATTAAGACCAATATCTTTATAATTATTTTCATTCATTTTAAAAACTTATAGTATTTATACAGCTGTCGTACGCCCGACAGGATTCGAACCTGTGACCTTATGAACCGGAATCATACGCTCTAATCCAACTGAGCTACGGGCGCATATATATTCAAAATTACTTAAAAACTAATAAAGTAAATTTAGTAAAAAAATATTGGATCAAGTTAAAAGTGATAACTAAGGTATGTGCTGTTCAGCAGCTTCGATAGTGTTTTCAACTAACATTGCAATAGTCATAGGTCCAACTCCTCCTGGAACGGGAGTTATAAAGGAAACTTTATCAATTACAGAATTATAATCAACATCACCAATAATTTTATAACCCTTATCATTTTCGGCTTCCACCCTATTAATACCTACATCAATAATAATAGAACCTTTCTTTATCATATCAGCCTTTAAATAATTAGGCTTTCCAATAGCAGAAATCACCACATCCGCATTTCTTGTATACTGTTCTAAATTTTTTGTTCTGGAATGACAAATAGTACAGGTACCATTTGACCATTCACCGTTTGAGCTAACGAGAACAGACATCGGCCTACCGACAATGTTACTTCTTCCAATTACAACAATGTCCTTTCCACTTAATTCAATATTATAATGTTTAAATATTTTCATTATACCTTTAGGTGTACAAGGTATGAATCTGGGCTTCCCAATAGAAAGCCATCCTACATTCTCTGGATGAAAACCATCAACGTCTTTAGTTGAATCAATTGAATTAATAATTTCTTGTGAATCAATATGGCTTGGTAAAGGCATTTGAACAAGAATACCATGATAATTCGAATCTTGATTAAGACCACTAATAATCTGTATCAACTCATTTTGTGACACATCAATATCGAGATAAATATTTTTTGATCTCAAGCCGAGTGATTGGAGCTTCTTTGACTTTGTTTTTACGTATATCTGAGATGCTGGATCATCACCCACTAAAATGACACAGAGACCAGGAATGATATCTTTTTTAGATAAAATATCTAGTCTTTTCTTAAAAGAATCATAAATAGCAACAGCAGTATCCTTACCAGATAGTACTTTAGAGGTGTCCATTATTAATATCTTTTATAGAGAGTCGTCAATTAGTTCGATAAGTGAAGATATTTTTTCATCAATATCATCATCTTCGGAATCAAATTTTTTCCTAGCGTTAAATAATTCATCAGTTATATTCATCGCAGATAAAATTGCGATTCTATTAGAAGACTGAGTAGAACTAAAGCCAGATTGTACTTCACGCATTTTGCTATCAACATATTCTGCGATTTTTTTTATGTAAGTTGGGTCAGCCGGAGCTTTTACAGAATATTCTTGACCAAATATTGTTATCTTAATTTGATTATCATCTTCAGACATAATATTTACTTCTCCACTTTATCTAAAATCTTAATCATATTATTAACATGTTCTTCTATTTTAGAAAGTTTCTGTGATTCTATTACATTACCACTATTATTTTTATTCTTGTCTTTTTCTGCTCTCAAAGCAGTAACAAGAGAAACAATTTTTTGTTCAAGCTCATTTAATAAATTGGAATCATTCATACTCTTAATTTAGCATTAAAATTCTTTTGAGCAATATCTATAATTTCATCAATAATAGGGTTTACATCTTTGTCTTCAAGTGTTTTTTCTTTGTGCTGGAATACCATTTCGAATACGACGCTTTTTTTATTTTCACCTATACTTTCAGCATCTTCAAATATTTCGACAGGGTAATAATCAATAAGGTCCTCACCGGCTTTATCTTTGATGAGATTTAAAACAGGTTTTATACTATCAGGTTGGTCCATCACTAAATTTATTCTTCTCGCCATTTTCGGAAGCGCATTTATAGGTTCAAATTTCATCACGCTTTTTGAAAAATTTAATTTTTCAATGCAAATATCAAATGCAAACATATCTACCTTATCTACCTTAAGCGTTTTAAATATATTTTTAGATAATTTTCCAAAAGATCCAATTAAATCATCTTTATAAGATATAGTAAAACCAAATTCGTAAAATGTGTCCTCACTATCTATTATATCTAAGTTTTTATAGACTTTTTCGCCAAGTAAGGATGCTAAGATTCCTTTTAAGGAGAAGATATCGAATAATACTTCATCTGAATGGACTGAGGACTTTTGTTCAATACCAAAAACAATTCCAGCTAAACGAATTTCTTCGCTCATTTGGTTGAGTTTTTGGCCAGACTGTGTGTGAATATTTGCTAACTCATATAATCTAATTGATTTAATAGAATTTTTTATATTTAAATGTGCAGCTTTAATTAGGTTAGGAATCAATGAAGTTCTTAGGTACGCCATATCTTTATTAAGCGGATTTAGCATAGCAATAGAATTATCACCAATTATATTCGCAGTCATTTTATTTTGAAGAGAATTAGAATAGTGTTGAAAAAAGCCTAAACTAGACATGGTCTCTCTAAATTTTTGTAAATATGACTGAGGATCACTATCTTCTACGACCATGTCTCCGTATAAGGAATTGTCTGCTGGAATATTATCATAACCATATATACGCGCAATCTCTTCAATTAAATCTATTTCTCTCGAAATATCTGGACGGTATGATGCTGGAATACACTCTAATTCACTATCATCTAGTGAAGAAACCTCACAACCAACGCCCTTAAGAATATCTACAATTTTTTTAGGCTTAACTTCTAAACCAATAATTTGTGTCACTTCAGATAAACGTAAACGAATTACTGGCCTAGTAAACTCATTAGAGATTAAATCTAAATACTCCCCCTGAAATTCCCCATCCGCATACTTTTCAATTAAAGCAACAATTCGCCAAAAAGCATTTGTAGTAGCCTCAGGGTCAGCACCTCTCTCAAATCTCTTTGAGGCCTCGGTACTTAATCGTAAAGATTTGGAAGATTTTCGTACAGTTACAGGATCAAAATAAGCGCTTTCGATAAAAACCGTAGTGGTTTTTTCATCTACAGCACTTTCTAGTCCCCCCATTACGCCTGCAATGGCAATAGGATTTATGCCATCAGATATAACTAAATGTGTTTCATCGAGTTCTAACGAATTTTGATCAAGTGTTTTTATAGTTTCTTTTTTCTTAGCTCTGCGTACCAATATTTCATTACTTTGAACCTTTTCCCAATCAAATATATGAGTAGGTTGTCCCATTTCCATTAATACATAATTTGAAATATCTACTAAGTTATTTATCGGTCTTTGCCCAACGGCTATTAATCTTTCTTGCATCCATTGTGGACTCGGTTTGATAGAAACATTAGATAAAAGACCACCAACATATCGAGAACAGTCATTTTGATCATCAATCGTTAAACTAAAACTAGGTTTAAATTCTTTTACTTTTGAAGTAAATGAATGAGAAACTAATTCTCTGCCTAAAATAACAGATATGTCTCTAGCTACACCATAGTGAGAAAACGCATCAGGTCTATTTGGAGTTATATCTAGCTCAATATTTAAATATCTATAGCCATATTCTTTAAAAAATTCACCTCCAATATTACATGTTTCAGGTAGTACTAATATGCCATCATGTTCATCACTAATATTTAATTCTTTAGCAGAGCAAATCATTCCACTAGATTCAACACCTCTTAATTTGATTTTTTCTAATTTAAATCCTCCTGGAAGTACAGATCCCACTTTTGCATAAGCAATTATTTGACCTGCTTGAACATTTGGTGCTCCACAAACAACTTGATAATTATTCTCTCCGTCGTTTACGCTGCAAACATTTAGCCTATCTGCATTGGGATGTTTTTCAACAGAAAGTACTTTTCCAATAATAACATTACTTATTTCACTAAAAGAGTCAGTATACTCTGCCTCTAGACCCACAGAAGATAGTATTTCAGATAATTCTTCAGGCGTTTCTTTTATGTCAACAAAATCTTTTAACCAATCAATTGAAACTATCATTAGAACTGCCTTAGAAACCTAACATCACCATTATAAAATAAACGAATATCGTCGATATCATGTTTTAACATAGCTATTCTCTCTACACCCATTCCAAAAGCATAACCTCTCCAAACATTAGTATCATAACCGACGCTTTTAAATACTTCAGGGTCTACCATCCCACAACCTAGAATTTCCATCCACTGATTACGTTGTTCATCCCAAATATCTACTTCAGCGCTTGGCTCAGTAAAAGGAAAATAGCTAGGTCTCCAACGCATCTTACGATTTGCACCAAACATTTTCTTTGCAAAATACTCTAGGCAGCCTTTAAGCTGAGAAAAACTAACGTTTTTATCAACAAATAAACCTTCTACTTGATGAAAAAGGCAATAACTTTTGTAACTAATAGCCTCATTTCTGTATACCCGACCAGGAACTATAAATCTTAGGGGAGGATCCTCTTCTTCCATTAAATGGATTTGAACATTTGAAGTATGTGTTCTTAATACAATGTCTTTATCAATGAAAAAAGTGTCCTGCATATCACGAGCAGGGTGATGCTCAGGAACATTTAATGCGCTGAAATTATGATAATCATCATCGATTTCAGGACCGTATGCAACGTTGAAACCTATCTCGGAAAATATTTTTTTTATATCAAGCATTGTCTGTTCTAAAATATGTATTGAACCAGCAGAATAAATCTTCTCTGGCATAAAAATATCGATTTTATCAGAATCAGAAACAGAATTGGAATTACTATTTAAGGAAGCGAGCTTATCATTTAATTCAATTTTTAACTGGTTTAGCAATTGACCGAACAATGGTTTATCTTCTTTAGAGACTTGACCTAATTGTTTAAACAAATTTGTAACTAAACCATTACGGCTGAGGTATTTTTGTTTTAACATATCAGTACCTGAGGATTCAGATACAGTAGCAAAATCGGTTAAAAAATCGTTTTTAACCGATTCAATACTATCTTTTAAAGACATTAAACTAGTTTTTGACAGAATTCACCAAGTCGGTGAATGACTGCGGATCTTGAAGAGCAAGATCTGCAAGAACTTTTCTATTTAGTTCAATCCCTTTAACATTCAACGCATTGATAAACGCTGAATATGTTATATCATTAAGTCTACAAGCTGCATTAATACGCACGATCCATAAACGACGAAACTGACGTTTCCTCTGTCTTCTATCTCTATATGCATATAAACCAGCCTTGACAACTGCGTCCTTCGCAGACTTGAATGTTCGGCTCCGGGCACCATAGTAGCCCTTGGCCTGTTTTATTATCTTCCGATGCCTACGATGTCTAGGTACGGAACTATTTGCGCGTGGCATATTTTAATCTCCTAAACTAAACACATAACATACGTCGAACATTCCTACGATCTCCAGCAGCTACAAAGTCGCTTTGCCTCATATTGCGTTTTGCTTTATTGGAACGACGAACAAGCATGTGTCTATGGTTTGCTTTGTTTCTCTTAAGTTTACCTGATGCTGTTAATTTAAAACGTTTAGCAGCACCACGTCTTGTTTTCATTTTTGGCATAATAATCCTTTATTGTTTGGCTGACAAAACAACCGACATCCTTCTTCCTTCTAAGGGGATGTCCTTTTCTACTTCCGCAATAGCGGATAATTCTTCTATTACTCTATCCATAACATCCTTTCCAAGGTCGATTCTGGATAATTCCCTACCCCTAAAAATTAATGTAATCTTAAGCTTACATCCATCATTTAAAAACTTTTTTCCCATATTCAATTTTGTCATTAAATCATGCTCTTCAATACGGGGTCTAAGTCTAATTTCTTTTAACTTAATTACATGCTGTTTCTTTTTGTTTATTTGGATTTTTTTCTTTTCTTCGTATTTAAGTTTTCCAAAATTCACGATCCTACATACTGGAGGAACGGCATTTGGTGAAACTTCCATAAGATCCAAACCATCATCTTGCGCTTTTTCAAGTGCATCTTCCGTCGAAACAATTCCTAACTGCTCACCATCTACGCTTATTAAACGAACTTCTTTTGCAGTTATTCTTTCATTTAATCGTTGCGTCTGTTTTTTAGCTATGAGTCAAACTCCTATCTTTTATTTCATTTACTAGGGTGGAAAGTAATATGTCTTGATCGACAGTTCCTAAATCTCCTGAAAACTTTCTTCGAACCGAAACAGTGTTATTTTCTTGCTCTTTTGGTCCAACTATTAACATAACATTTACTCTGTTAATCTCTGCTTTCCTAATTTTTGCACCTACCTTATCGGATCTATCATCTAACATAGCGCGAATATCATGATCAATAAGCTTATTTGTAATGCTTCTTGCATAATCATTAACCTTTTCAGAAACTGGTAAAACAGCAACCTGCACTGGAGCAAGCCATAGTGGAAAATTTCCACCAAAGTGTTCTATCAAGAAGCCAATGAACCGTTCATGCGTACTTAATGGTGCTCTATGAATACAAATCGGAGTCTGCTGATTTCCATTTTTATCTTTATAACTTAAATCAAACCTTTCAGGCACAACAAAATCAACCTGATTAGTAGCAAGCGTAAACTCTTTTCCAATAGCACTCCAGACTTGGACATCTATTTTAGGTCCATAAAAAGCTGCTTCTCCAGGAACCTCAATGTAGTTAAAGCCGCCTTCATCGAGAGCCTCACGAACCCATTGTTCTGTTTCTAACCAAAGCTCAGGTTCATCAACATACTTATCACCAAGATGCTTTTTGTCGTGCAAGCTTAAACGCATAGTATATTTTTTGATATCAAAAAGTTCAAAATATTCTAAATACATTTTACAAACGTTAATAAACTCTTCTTTGAATTGATCAGCGCTGCAATAAATATGGGCATCATTCATTTGTAAACTTCGAACTCGCATTAAACCAAAAAGTTGCCCGGATTTTTCATACCTATAGCAAGTGCCATATTCAGAAAGCCGAACAGGCATATCTCTATAACTTCTTGGAATTGCAGAAAATATTTTATGGTGGTGAGGGCAGTTCATAGGCTTAACATAATAATCTGCGCCGTCAATACTCATCTCTGGGTACATAGAATCTTTATAATGTTCTAGATGTCCAGACCTTTCATAGATAGTTCCTTTCGTTAAATGAGGCGTCCTCACCTGATCAAATCCAGCTTTTTTCTCCGTCTGTTTAGCAAGCCTTTCAAGCTCTTCAATCATAACGGTACCGTTTGGTAACCATAGTGGTAAACCAGGACCAACATCTTCATCAAAAGCAAAAAGGTTAAGTTCCTTACCAAGCTTACGGTGATCTCGTTTTTTTGCTTCTTCTAAATTGTGTAAGTGTGTTTTTAATGCATCGTTAGTAGAAAAAACTGTACCATATATTCTTTGAAGCATTTTATTGTTTTCATCACCGCGCCAGTACGCACCCGATGTTGACAGCAACTTAAAATATTTAATTTTAGAAGTATTTGAAACATGTGGTCCACGACAAAGGTCCGTAAAGCTAGTCTGTGAATATGCTGATATAATATCATTGGGGTCTATTTCTTTAATAATTTCTACTTTGTAGGACTCACCCATGTCATCAAACATTTTGACCGCATCTGATGCAGAAATTTCCATTCTTGATATTTCTTGGGAAGATTTTGCTAACTCTTTCATTCTATTTTCAATATTTTGAATAACTTCATCGGTGAAAGGAATATCAACATCGAAATCGTAGTAAAAGCCATTTTCAATAGTTGGACCAATTGTAACCTTAGCTTTAGGGAAGAGGTCTTTCACAGCCTGAGCCATAAGGTGTGCTGTTGAATGTAAAAGAGTGTCATGGCCCTCAACAGAATCACCTGTAAAAAGCTCGAGACTACAGTCATTTTCTATAGCAAAGTTTAAGTCTTTCAAAATGCCGTCTATTTTTGCTACAACAACGGCTCGGGCAAGGCCAGGTCCAATACTATCAGCCACTTCTTGAGGAGTAGTACCTACTGTCATACTCTTATAAGAATCGTCTGGAAGTTTTATTTTAATGTTTTTCATATTTACATGTGGGCGATGACGGATTCGAACCGCCGGCCTCTACGATGTCAACGTAGCGCTCTAACCAACTGAGCTAATCGCCCTTTTCATAATAAAATTACAAAATTTATCACTGAATAAATACATCTCTATAAGTAAAAGGGTCTTCTAAGATACTTATCGCTTTTGAAATATCATTATCAATTGTTTTTGAAACACTCATCCTACCTTCTTCTCCATCAAAATGCTTCGCAAATTCCATTAGCATCCATTCATTGATATCGTTCTTTTCTCTATCAAATTGTGTGATTGCTTTTTCTTCGAAATAAGAATCCAGCAAATCAATTGCTCCGGTTATTGATATATCATTGCTATCAAGCAGCATAAGCTTTTCTCTTGCGTCAATATAGTTATTTTCGCCATCGAGCTTGATATCTAGATCTTCTTCATGACTCATTATGTAATTTTCTATCTTTGATATTAAGACAGGGTCATTTTTAAC
>CAJQGZ010000078.1 GCA_905478065.1 uncultured bacterium
ATCTCATAACCCGGCATAGCAATTTCATATGAGCTTAGCGCATCATCATCCCAGGCACTATTCATTATAGGAACTAAAATTTTATCATTCACAATAATAGAATTAGTATATGGCTGGTCATTTGGAGTCCAGACTCTGTGCACATCCCAATTGTTGCCCCAACTCGTTAGCGACCCTGAAAAATAATTGGCTATAGATTCTATTTCACTAAACTGAGGATGATTTGTGGGTACTTGCCGAATCATGACTTTTGTAGGACTTAAATACTTACCCCAGCAGTCAATATGATCAATATAAGTGTCATTTGGATCTTCAACTACATGATAAGTATCAATACCGTAGTATATGCTCATTAAACTATCAATATTTTCACTTTCTAAATCATTTTCTTCATAAACTAAATGTGATGAGGCTCCAATACCTCGTCCATCTGTCATGTAATTCCCACCACAATGAATCATATCAACGGAATAATAAGGGACATCTAAATATTCAGAAGTTTTAAAAGGAGCATTATTATCATTTAATCTAGGTCTGTTATAAGTGAAATCAACTATTCCAACTTCTTTATTCCCATCTACAACCCACCAAGGACCATAATCTCTTGTCCAATAACTATCTGTTGGCCCAACTATAAATTCAATATTTCCCATATTAATATCATCATTATTAAAAGCATTGAATGCTGTATTTTGTTGAGCAGCGGATACGAGACAATATACAATAACATCTTCTGCAAGCTCACGGATAATATCCAAAGAGACACCTAATGGGTATCTGACTAGAACGCCACTCATGCGTTCAAATTCGGCTATATTTCTAACAGGTTGATTTGGGGGAGAAGTTTCTCTACCCATTTCAAGGAGTAGATTAATATTATTTTTTTCGAAATCAGTTAAACCAATTGGCAGTTCTTGAGAGTTGATACCCTCAGCACTTAAAAAACTGATAATAGTAATTACGATAATTAATGATACGTACCGCAAACGAAAGATGGAGTTAAAAAATTGAAATGATTTGAAATAGATTTGAATAAAAAACAATTATTGCTTTAATCTATATGTAGCGCCTTCCATTGTTTTAATAAACTTATCAACCTGACTTTGTGTATGGAAAAGATCATCCATCGGTACAAAAACGTCACTAGGGTATCCCTCTTCATCATAATCTCTTAAAAAATTAGATTCTAATTTTATAACAACATCACGGATGACCATAGGTGGAATTTCTTTGCTTCGCATAAAATTTATTTGAAGATTTAACTGCCCAGTTGAAGTTATATGAAATAGAGGAAGGTGCCCTTCATCACACTCGCACCTAAACGTCATAGTACCATATTCGCTTCCTCTGCCCCAACTAATATCCGAACCATGCTTTTCGGAAAATTCAATTATTGCTTCTCCAATTTTAGCAATTTCTCTGCTACAATTGTCACGCATATGCTCAATAAAACTGCTTTTATCCCAGTTTGACATTAACGTTTCCCCCTACTTTCATTTAAAAAAATGTATTTGAATAGCTATTATAATTTAGCACTTCTTATTGAGACAAAAAAGATTTGAGAATAATAATTTTCAGATTACACCGAGAAAGAATACGTATTATAGTTCTACTCTGATAAGGTTATCATCGACATCTCTATCAATGAACTTACTCATTGGATCTATACCTGCTTTAATAGGTTTTTCTTTGACATTAAATGTGAAGGTATTCAAAGAGTCAGTAATTAATACTTTTTCAATAAAAATTGGGATTTCAGTTATTTCCCCATTAATTATAGTTTCACCAAGAATTCCCACCTCAAGCCAATCATTCAATTTTGCATTTGTTTGAATGCCGGTACTATCCGAGTAAACTTTTTTTGCTTCAACAGTAAATGTTACATCATAAGAGCCATCTTTATTAACAGAAGCTGATGCATTTCTTGCCTTGTTTTCATATAATGTAATTTTTGAAAATGTATCATCGACAAGATATTGCAGGTCATCAGGAGTATTATCTTTTACTATTTTAACAAAAGTACCAATGTCTGCATAAGGTGATGATTTATATCTAAACCTTTCCATGAATGTCTTGAGTGCTTTATTAAACTTTTCTTTGCCGATGAAATCAGAAAGAGTGTACATCATAAGACCTGCTTTATTATAATGGATGTATTGCTGACCTTCTGTCTTCATAATACTTGGTTCATGCCTACTCTCCATAGCCCTACCCATGAGATATTTATCCAATTCATATTTTAAAAATTTTCTTAACTGTTTATCACCTTTTTCTTTTGCAAGCAGTGAAACTGCGGAATACTCAGATAAACCTTCGCTTAAAAATGCCGACCCTTGTACGTCTCCTCCAGATGCCTGATGGGGCCACCACTGATGACCCATCTCATGTGCTGTTACCCAAAACGGCATATCAAGGTCTTCGGGGTCATTTGGGTCAACATCCATTACAAATCCGATTGATTCAGAAAAAGGAATCGTATTTGGGAAAGAAACAGCAAAAGAGGCATAACGTGGAAATTCTATTATTCTGCATTGCCTATATGGGTACGGACCGTACAGATCTGAATAGTATTCAATAGATTTTTTCATACCATCCATCATAGTTTTTAAATTATAGTTATGCTTTGGGTGATATAAAATTTCTAAATCTACTCCATTCCAGGTTTCTTCTAACCTTTCATATTTACCTGAAACAAAAGCAAATAAGTTGTGGATAGGTTTATCCATTTTATAATGAAAATATTTTCTTTTTCCCTCTTCCCATTCTTTAATCAAATAGCCCGGGGTGATTGCAATTTGTTCAATATCAGTGCTCATAATCATTTCATAATTAACCCAATCTGCATCATCCCCCAAAATTCCATTTTTTAAACCCTCGATATCATTGTATGGCTTCATTGGGTCTTTCTCTTTATTTAATCCATATTTTTTTCTAGTTCTTTTTTGAGACAGTTCTCTGCCAGAATTGTACCCAAAAGTAGGAAGTAATTGAGAACTGAAAATCATTGTCCCGTTTTCAATTACGGTCATATCAACGCCACTATTATTAAACCCTAGACGTTTTTGATGACCAGAGAACTTTAAAGAAATTTCCTCTCCAGGGGCTATAGGCGGATCAAAAGCATATATATCCCAGCCGTAAGTACTATCCCTAGCTACTAGCTTATTTTTGACTGACCATTCAAATGTTTTATAAGGAAACTTCGTATTAAAATTTGAATGAATAGTATCCATAGCATATTCTGTTTTGTTCTCTAGTATATAGGTTCCATTGAATTTGACTTCAGAAGTTTTCGGGAATAGATGAACTTCTCCATTTACAGAAGTGATTTTTGGAAATACTTTTGATTTATACTTCTTATATTTTTTTTCATAATCTGCTGATAATTTTTCATAATATTTTGGTTGATGGTAGTCATTGAGCACGTTTGTGTTATAAAAAATAAAGCTGCCCAATAAAATAAATATAGCAAGAGAAGAGGCAATACCAGCAATGGAATAATTATTTATCCTGTTTTTTGCTAACTGAAATCGTTGTTTAAAGTTATCAGAGCTACCCCTAACCCAAAATAAATTTGAGATAATTACGATCAGAGCGCAAAAAGAAATCCAATAAAACTTATAGGTGATTAATCTAGTAATAAAAGGCGCAAAACCATTCATATCAGAATATGGAGCGCTCGATCCGGAACCAAAATAGTATAAGGAATGATTAAAACCTAATTGCCCAGCAAATATCCCAAATAAAAAATATAATATCATTAAAAAATGCCCCAAGTACTTATTATTAACTAGTACTTGAATCGTAAATGCTAGCACACATAACAGCATATACCTTGTCCAGTCTAAAACAAATAATTTCTTTAAATATAAGAGCAATTCATAATCATAAAACCCTTTCCACGCCTGAATACCAATACCTACAACCATTAAAACAAAAAGCATTATGCCTGGTAGTACAATCAGAGCAACCAACTTAGAAATCATTGGTATCCAATTCGGTACGGGGAGAGAATCTATTATTTGATCAGCTCGGAGTTCTCTTTCCTTCCAGACGAGTTGCCCTGAATAAAACGTTATAATAATAAGCATGAATAAAGCAAAGGAACCACTCAACACAGATAAGACTTCATAGGTTACCGGAAGAGTATTTACACCATACATTTTCCCTATAGCAGATTGGTTTAGTAATAAAAACCCTGCTGCTGTACCAGCTATTGCTAAAAAATAAGGGTCCCTGAATGCTCTTTTAAGCTCAATTTTTAACTGAGTTTTAAACTGATACCATGTGGTCAATGAATTAAAAACAGGTTTTATTAGTTTATTAACTACATTTTGATTCTTTTGTGAATATTCAATTGATTTACTGTTTTTGATTGATTTCTTATTAAATAATTTGAATTCTTTAGAAAAACTGAAGCTCCTCATTCCAAATAAAAAGAAAAAGGCACCTACAAAAATCCAAATAATTCGATTTAAAACTAACCATTTACCCATTGGTATCAGCAGATTGTCTTGCTCAGCGGGAGTCCAGTACCTAACTAAATCATCAACTGCCGCACCTCCGAAGGGGTCTAAAAGTGCCGCAATCCACCTTGTTTCAATATCTCCTGTCAGATTAGAAGAGGTTAAATAGCCAAACAATAAAATTACGGAAGCTAAATATGTTGGCAACATCCTTCTAAATAAAATAGCTAAGGTAAATAGGATAGACCCTACAAGAAAAATATTGGGGATGACCATTACTAAAATTGGCTGAAGGTAAGCTCCAATACGAAATACTCCTAACGCATCTTGATCTAAGAATGGCATTAAAAAACCGATTGCTAGGCCTAGAGTTATTCCTAACTGAATAAAGAGGCTTAATATAAAAGAGCCACAAAAGCGACCAACAAAATAATTGGATGCCTTAATTGGTTTTGTAAATATTAAAGGGTGCATATTTGTAACATAGTCCCGGTAGCCCGCATTTCCAAAAATAGCTGCACAGATAAGAATTCCAAATATTGTAAAAATAATTTGTAATGTGGCGATTAAAAGAGGCGAATTGACATTTGTCGCCTGGTTACCAATTACAATGCTTGCACCTGAAAATGCTCCTCCCAAAACATTGGCAATTAAAAAAGCGAGAGCAAAAAAAATAATAAAGTATATCCATACGGAAACTTTTTTAAATCCCTGAGCAATTTCAAAATATGCTATATCAATCCACATCCTATTTATTACTTTCTGTATCAAGATTGTTAATAGTTGCAAAATAAAGATCTTCTATCTCAGGCTGCACCTCCATAAAACCTGTGATAGGCTCGCTATCACTTAATACTCTTATTTGCACTTTCCCCGTAGATAACTTCGAAGAAATAACTTGATGTGTTTCTGAAATATTTTTAAAGTCTTTTTTATCAACAAATCCCATCCAAACCTGTTTTGTGAGATTTTTTATTAAGACAGCTGGTTCGCCAACTACTTTTACTTCTCCTTCTTTAATAATTGCCATATTACTGCATAGGTCACTTACATCTTCTACGATATGTGTAGATAAGATAACAATAACATTTTCACCTATTTCACTTAATAGGTTGTGGAATCTATTTCTTTCTGTCGGATCTAAACCTGCTGTAGGCTCATCGACTATAATTAGTTTTGGGTTCCCGATAAGAGCTTGTGCAATACCAAATCTTTGCTTCATTCCGCCTGAAAAAGTGCCAAGTTTTCTATTTCTATATTTCCACAAGTTGGTCTGACTAAGCAATGATTCTGCGAGTTCAATTCTTTCTTTTTTATTAGCTATTCCTTTCATAACTGCTAAATGATCAAATAATTCCAGGGCATTTACTTTTGGATACAAACCAAATTCTTGAGGTAGGTAACCCAGTATTTTTCTAAGCTCTTGCTTATCTTTAACAACATCAATAGAGCCTACAGTTACACTCCCTTTATCCAACTCTTGTAATCCAGCGATTGTACGCATTAAAGTTGACTTCCCAGCTCCATTAGGCCCTAATAAACCAAACATACCATTCCCTATATCTAAGCTGACATTTTTTAAAGCCTCGACACTGTTCGAGTATGTTTTTGAAACATTTTTTATTAATAATTGCATGAATACTCCATTCTAGAATTTCTTTTAATTAAAATAATTAGACCTACATAATGCTTTAATTAAACATATGTTCATTATTAAGACTATTTATTAACCAAAGTTAACTTGGCAGACTTTTGATTGCTTAAATAAAGAAAAATTGTGGCAAATAAAGAAATAATTAAAAATAATAAAACCGGCATTCCATGAAAATTAAACCATGTAAAACTTTGAAGTTGTAATATTCCTATACCAAATAAAAACTTTAGCGTTTCAGCATATAATGATATTTTACTGTTATCAAGTAAAGATGTATATGAAAATATATTTAAGAAAATGAAAATAGCATATAGGTAGCTAAGAAATGGTTCAGATTGATGTAATACTAGAAATAGGTGAAACATAAAGACCAAGGCAAAAATTAATTGTGTCCAGCAAAACATAATTAATGAGTGAGAATTATCTGTATTGTACTTTATCTGCTCTCCAGAAACTTTTATTTTATTATTTGGATAATTTTCTAAAACGTCTTTAGGCCTCCACCCAGTAGGCATAAACCAAATTTTTACTTTATCAATTAATTTTTGAGCTCTCCAGGCATCCCTAAGTAATTGGAAAAAGTATTTATAATTAATGATGATTGGGTTCCATGTTTTTGCTTGATTTAACGTCCCATATATTGGAGAGACTGTTTCAAGCTCCTGCTGAAAGGTTCCAAATATTTTATCCCAAATAATTAAGATCTGTCCATAATTTTTATCAATGTATTCATCATTTATAGCATGATGAACTCTATGGTGAGAGGGCGTAACAAAAACATATTCGAGCAATCCTAGATTCCCTATTAATTGAGTGTGATACCATAATTGCATAAACAAATGAATGGGGCCCAAAACTGCAAATA
>CAJQGZ010000079.1 GCA_905478065.1 uncultured bacterium
ACTTTTTTCCTGATATAACCTCGCCTCCATTAATTATTTGATCTGAAATATACAAGTCAAGATCCCCATATCTGCCTCTATTGGTTTCAATTTTAAATATATTTATTTTAAAAGAAGAACCAACAGAATCAGATAAATAATAATCCTGAAAATTTCTTTCATTGTTTAAATGAAAAATTTTTAATTCTATATTTGAAAAAAATTTTATTCCTGAGTTGATAAAGACATTGGAAGATTGTCGATAAATATCAGGATTATCCGCATTTTTATAAAACTGACTCGATTCTGCTTTTCCTCCACCTGCTTGGAAAAATAGATACTTATTTCCTATACTTGCAGCACTATTATAGTTTCCAGTGTTATAAGTTCCAAAGCGTTGAAAAAACCTAAAACTATTTGTATTAAAAACACTTGGAACAAAGTTAATAGTGCCTGATGCTCCTAGAGCTCTTTTATGGTTACCTTTGACAACTTCAACCTCTTCTAAACCACCAATATAAAACATGGACAGGTCTAACGCTTTACGACTATCATTATTAATGGGTACACCGTCATACATAAAAACCATTTCTTCTTGTCTCGCACCACGTATTGAAATTGTTTTTTCTCCTCGAGAACTTTCATCAATTCGTACCGACTCTTCGTTCATTAGAATATCGCCAATGTCTTCGTACGCTCTAAAAGAGGCATCTTTCACTGCAATATTATTGATCATGTTTTTTGTTTCAAATTCGTTAAAGACTCCCTTCTCATTTTGACCCAGAACATTGAGTACAGAAAGGTTAATTATTTTAGGTTTAAGATAAACAGAGATATTTGTTTCATTTTGATCGATTTTTTGAAAAACCTTAATAAATCCTATGTGCTCAAAAATAAGAACTGAATCATCCTCCATAACATGAAAAATAAACTCACCTCTATTGTTAGTGGAGGTACCTCTACTAGCACTTGTATATACGTTTACGTTTTCAATAGGGTCATTATTTTGATAGTGAAAGACTATTCCTCTTATTGTCATTTCAGCAAAAGCCTGTTGGATAAAGATCATATGAAAAACAAACAGTAAAAAAACCCTTATCATTACTACCTTATTCAAAATGTCCAATTAAGCAGCACCTCTTTTGTGTAGAGAAATAATTAATTATAGTAATTGCATTTATTCCGGCTTACCACTTTTATGCCAAACATGCTCACCATACCTGTCATGCAAACTAATAAACCCATCTGCTGAATTGCCATTAGTATATAGTGATCCTAATCGAACAACATTATTGCCATCGTTATTGTATAAAGATATCTTTCCATTTGACTTTTCAGAGGTACCCACAAATGATGTCAAATCAAATTTTTCATTATATGTCATTAGACCACCTTTCAAATTGCGAAAGGTGCCCAGATATGCCGTTTGCTTGCTTTGAGCATTATAAGATTTAAAAAAGCCTCCAAATGAACTACTTTTTATATCAATTACTTTTACTCCAGCTTCATTGTGAATTTTTAAGTAACCATCTCCTGATTCTAAAGCGCTTAGTTTTGAACTCATCTTTCCAGTCTTATTATAAAGTGCTAATGCTCCATGATTAAAATCACCAACTCTTACATCAAAGATTTTTTTTCCACTTGGACTATCAATTTCAATAAAGCCGCCACCAATTTTAGTAGTCCCGTTATCGCTCGTAATTATTATTGGATCGGAACTAGCTTTAGTATTTTGTGCGCCCATAAACAGAAATAGGCTAAAAGAAAGACATGTAGCTGTGAAAAATCCTGTGAAATATTGTTTCATAATTATCTCCAATGAAAATAAAAGGTTAAAATATCGGGCGGGTAAAACAGAATAATTTTTTATCAGTGGAGCCGGACGGGATCGAACCGACGACCTCTTGAATGCCATCCAAGCGCTCTCCCAACTGAGCTACGGCCCCATAGTAGCATATTTATAGCAGATGCTTGCATATGCAAGGAGAACTTACATATCGTCACTTTATAAAAACAACAGCACATGGTATCTGTCTATCAAACATAATGGAAAAAGAATAGGAAGAACCCCAAAGACCAATGGACAGAGACTGTAAAGTTTCGATATCACTTTAACCGTATATTGGAAAGATGATAATAGATATTTAATAAAATATTATTGCCTAAATATCCTAAATCGTAATATTTT
Organism: uncultured bacterium; assembly: GCA_905478065.1. GTDB lineage: Bacteria > Fidelibacterota > Marinisomatia > Marinisomatales > UBA1611 > TMED80. Next base: position 2,168 of record CAJQGZ010000079.1, read on the forward strand.
ATCTGAATTCATATATTTCAATTAGTAGATATATTTAGTTTTAGTTATTGTTAGTTAACATTATCTCATCAATTTTTAAGAACTATTAACTAAAACAAACAATGTAAATATAGAAATATGATAAATAATTACATTACATATATGTGGAGAGAAGCTCCAAACGTACGCGAAGATAAAGTATATAGGTTTCAAACGAATGATTCAAAAATAAACCTTAAAATGCGAAGGCGAAAAGACTTTGAACTAGCAGCAGTTGGAATAAACACTAAAATTTGGATATATCAGACAAAAAAGCAAAGTCTCGAAGAAGCAAAAAGCACATTGATAAATATTACACTCTGCAAAATAAATTTTGAAACTACTGAAAGAATTTTTACTGCTAATAAAAGAGATTCATTAAATCTCGGTGAACAGTTTAGTCTAGCATTCTAAGAGTTTAAAGTGCAGTCTGTTGATTCTTTAAAGCTATTTCTTTGAAAGAAACTTTTTTCTCTCCGATTTTTTAAGCATTTTTCTTTTTATCAAATCATCTTCAATAAGGGTGATTATATAATCATGAACTGATTGATTATTTTTTGCGGCTTTCGTAACTAGTTTCCACAATCGCTCTGGCATCTTTAAATGGCGGATATTTCCAACATTTTCTTGATTATAATTATCACTTTTTTTATTATTCATTATTGATTCCTACCATGGTTCAATGACGGACTTCTATTAACAACTTGATTCTGAATAATATCATTTGCTTTTTGAGGAGTGAGATAACGAATGTCATAACTGCTATATTTCAATCCTTTAAGTCTCATCCTCATTTCTTGAGTAATCATTATTGGGATAGAAACAGTTCTATTTATTTTTTTCTTTTTCGTTTTTGCTTTATGATAGGCAGCTTCAAGGCTTTTTACGGTGATAATTCTATTATCTGATTTAATCTTTTTAATTGATGCCTTATAAGCATCTCTGTAGGTATCATATTCACCATTATTTTTTTTTAATCTGCAATTTTGAGCAATTTTCCATAAGGGCTCTTTTTTTTTGTCGCTTTTGAATAACTTTTCCTCCATTAGATATTTAAGTCTTTGCCTTTGGAAACGTTTCTAAAAAGACATCTAGTTCATGATAACCAAAGTACATATTGCCAATCAATTTTATAACTTCACCTGTAAGCATGATAGCATGGTTCGATATCTTAGGATATCTAGCATCTTTACTAATTACAAAAGATGTACCATCCATAGAAATAAGTTCGTTCAAATCTTTATTTAAATGTATATCTGTATGGAAAAAATATCGTAGTATATAAGAACAAGTTTTATCTGTCCCTGGGTAAATAATATCAAAATCTGTCTCAAACTCTAATCTCGTATTAAGTATTCGAGTTTTCTTTTTGAAAGCAACATTTTTTCTTTTACGTAAAGCATCTATCATACCAGCTTCCTTTTGAAAATAGTTTTGCGAAACCAAACGCATAGGTAATAAAACCCAAAAACATAAAATATATATTGATAACTGTCTCATGCCGCAATATTTTTACAAAAAATAATTATATTTAAGCTCTTTTCGTATTTCATATAATTCATAAATGATATTATTTAGTTCTGACCAAAAATGTCTACTATGATTCTTTATCTTAGTATGCATCAATTCATGTAATATAATATAGTCTTGTAATCTTTGTGGCAAATAGCTCACACATATATTAATTCTTATATCATTATTATAACTACAACTCCCCCACCTACTTTTCATACGTCTTATAGAAATTTTATTATGCCTGAATTTATATTTTAGGGATAAATGTTTTACTCGGTTGATAATAGCTTCTTTTATTTGCAAGATTTCCTCTTTTGATTCTTGCTCACTTTTTTCATAGAGGCATATAGATTTTGAAATTGAAAATTTTTGAATCTGCTTTTGTAGCCATGACTCTTTTTCTTCTGCAAAATTTTGAGCTTCCTCAAAACTAACCCCAACCGGAACGGCAACACGGATATTCGAGGGCGGCTTAATGGACATGCGTATATGCTTCGCTCGATTACTTCTTTCTAATAAAACTGCACCAACGATTGGTAATGTTATTACGACTGATTTATTAACCATTAAGAGACGATGTTTTTATAATTTCGTTTCCTTCTTCATCCCACTTTTTCATTAGAGCCACATTACCTTCATCATCATACCTAATTATAAGCTTCTTAGATCCATTTTTATGCCACTCTCTATATTGCCTATGAAAACCAAATTCCCATACCGTTTCATAACTCATTAACCCATTCTCATCCCAGCCAATCCAGGCTCCATGTTTCCTACCCTTTTTATCGTATTCCTCACGGCTCCATTTTCTTATTCCTTTACCATGCTTAACATGATTTGTAATTGACCGAATATTTCCATTTATATATGTCTCTGTATGAGTAACTCTACTATTTTGTGGAAAAGTGCGCGAAATTAAAAAAACTAAAAATATATAAATTTTGAGGTTCATAATGTTTACTCAAACAGCGAGATAAATATTTGGCCATAATAAATACTTTGTGGGTCTCCATATTCTAGGATTGAATCCTTAATGATATTCTCATTTCGTGAGACGTACCCATTATACAAGTTTTTGCCACGGTATTTAACTACCACTTTTTTATCCATATCAATAAGGTTATCATTTAATTGTATAATTATACTAGATACGGTAGAACTATTAATATTTATAACCTGGCCAGAGATCTCCGCCTCAATCAAATCACCAACTGATGGATTTATATTCTTTAACCAATAGAATCTTTTATGCAAAACGTCGTCCTGCCTCCAAATTATTTTACCTGGATATGGATTACGGATAAAATCAGACATCCAAATTAATGCTGAAGCTTCAAGGTTATCCATCCAATGCGGTTTGCCCTTGTAAATTTTTACAAAATGTACATAACCTTTTGGATCATTTTTTTGTAGAACTTTTAATTGATCACCCCAATCTATAGCAACTTTATTTCTATTATATAGATTATCATGTTCTCCAACATGAATTGTAAATGGAAGATTTCTAAGCCCTAGAGGACTTGCCTCATTTGGGTGTCCTGCACTCATTGCCGCCGCTGCAAATCTATCTGCCATTCTTGGAGCTAACTGATATACTCCGTCACCACCAGCAGAACGCCCCATGAGGTAGATTTTATTGGGGTCAACATCATGAAAGGCAATCATATTTTGAATAATTCTATTAAAAAAAGTATCTACATGGCTTTGGTGCCACATATTCCATGTATTCGTTGGTGACCTAGGAGTAAATAAAATTCCATTCTCTAACTCATAAAGAGTTTTATGCCTTATCCACAATCTATCATTCTCGGACTTAGGCTCACCTCCGCCTCCATGTAAGGAAAAAAATAAGCTCCAGCCCTGTTCAGACTTTTTACCAAAAAACTTAATATCAAATTTTATTTCTCGATTATTGATTTTTATCAAACGAGCTTTCATTTCTGAATCTCTTTTTAATAGTATACTTTTTTTAAAATCGGTATATAGTTTTTTTTCTACTCTTTGTGATTCAAGTTTGCTTAATGAATTTTGATCAAAATATTTATTACTACCTCGACCAATGATAAAATCAAATAGAAGGAGAATAATTAGATATCTTTTCATAAATATTTCTATTTTGCTATACAACCTGTCCTGCAGCCCAGCCTGATGACCACGCCCACTGAAAATTATATCCTCCTAGCCACCCTGTTACATCTACAGTTTCACCTATAAAGTATAGACCCGAATGTTTAATTGATTCCATGGTTTTCGAACTTAGTTCATTCGTATCCACACCTCCTGTACACACTTCTGCAGTACGCATACCCTCGGTACCACTAGGTTTTATTTGCCAATGATTTAAATTATAACCAAAAATTTGTAAATCTGTTTTTTTTATTTCACCCATTGTGGTATTTGCTATTTTTTTGACGCTAAGAGTATCACCAAATCGTTCAGCTAACCTTTTTGAAAAAAAATCACTTAAGATTGTTTTTAATTGCGACTTTCCTCGCTGTTGTTGCATTGTTACTAAATATTCAGAGGCATCTAAATTCGGAAGAAGATTTATTTCAATTGCATCTCCTTTTTTCCAAAAAGAAGATATTTGCAAGATGGCCGGACCACTCAATCCTCTGTGGGTTATAAGAATATTTTCATTAAAACTTGTTCCGTTATAACTCACGATTGCGTCTAAAGACAGACCAGATAAATTCTTAAAATAGGTATCAATGTCTTGCTGATGAAATGTAAAAGGCACTAAACCAGGTTTAAAAGAAACTGATTTCAAACCAAATTGCTTCGCAACACTTATTCCAAAATCTGTTGCTCCCATTTTAGGAATACTTGGCCCTCCAGTTGCTATTACAAGTGACTTTGTTTGATAATCACCACAATTAGTTTGGACTATATATTCTTTTTCTTTCTTAATTGAATTAGTTTCAACATTTAGTTCAATATGAGCTTTACTACAATTTTTATGCAGCGCACTAAGAACTGCTCCAGCTCTTTGGTCACAAAATAGTTGACCTAATTTTTTCTCATTCCAAGTCAAATTAAAAGACTCGAGCATTGATATGATATCCCACTGTGTATAGCGAGATAATGCTGATTTACAAAAGTGAGGGTTCTTAGATATATAGGCATGAGGTTCGATATTTAAATTTGTAAAATTACAGCGTCCACCACCAGATATAAGAATTTTCTTACCAGCTTTGTTTGATTTTTCTAGGATTAGAACACTGCGATTTCTTTTTATTGCTTCTGCCGCACAAATAAGACCAGCTGCACCCGCACCAATGATAATCACATCATATAGCTTCAAAAAATCATCCAAAAATGCATTTATAATATCGCTTTAGTCATTCACAAATAATTTAATAGAAAAGGGCATGATATTGAAAAGAATTCCAATTTCCCAATATCATGTATCCATATATTTTGAAAAATGTCTTTTTGCTTGCTCAATAGTATTTGCATTTATTAATAAAAAGCCCTGGTAGCCACTTTTTTCCAAGTAATCTTTGTACAAACTATTTCCTCGTGCACCAATGTAAACACCAATACCAGTACTTATAATAGGGATAATACTTTCAGGAAAACCAAGCAATAATATTAGGGTAGAAAAAACAAATATCTCTACAGCTTTTATATAAAGCCCTTTATATACTAGCCACAAACCTGAGAATAAAAAGGCAAACCATGACCACCCGTACTTTACCAACTCAACCGTATTCATTGAGTTTTTATAAACAACAAAAGTTTTGTTTCCCGAACCAATAGATTCAAGGCTGTCATCAATATTTTCTTTAAAAATCAATAGTATTCACCATGTGTATTTCATTAACAGTTTATTTAATAAACTCCTTATACATTGCTTTAAGAAGAGATTTTTCATGATTAGATGGGACGTCTCCTGCAAGTTGCCAAAACATTATACCCGCCAAATTTAAGTTTTTTCCTTCTGCGACTTTCTGAACTGCAACCTTAATGCCATTAAAACCGTAAGCTTTATCTCCTGAATTATTTTTATTATGTATAATAAAATTTAACGTATCTGAAATAGCAGGATTCATTTCAATAACCTGCTTATAAAATAACCATTCTGAACCCCAGCCAGCTCGAGCATAAAATGGTATACCTGTTACAATCTTTTTATGTGGAATACCAAATGTTGTCCAATATGCTACGGAGCCATTTACACCAAATACAGACTCAAAGGTGGCGTGTTTCTCTCCAATATCATTATCATAATTCATTAGAGAAACCCAATCTAGATAATTCCACCAACCGTTTTGCGGGAAATGTGCTATTTGCTTCGCATCTGAATACCAGATGCTATTTGCATTTAAAATAGCTGCAGTAAATAATTTATTTCCTTTGCCAAATTCAGTATCTAACGCCTCACGAAATTCTTTAATAAAAACGATGTAATAATTTGTAATTGCATTATTTATTGCCTCCATCTCTTCTTTATTATTTATCCAAGACGGTTCCCAATCACAATCAAATCCATCCAGATTATGTTTAATCATAAAATCAATAATATTTCTTATCAGATTTTGGCGATTTTCTTTAACGCCCATTAATTCAGAAGTTACTTTAAACTCCCCACCTCCAAATGATATCAGAACCTTAACATTATTTGAATGAGCAGACGTAATAACCTCATCAATATTTTCCCAGCCATTAGTCATTACAATATCCCCATTGGGGTTTGCGGCACGCAAGAATGAAATTGAGACGTGAGTCATCTTTTTAAATTGATCTTTTGTTGGCTCATAACCTTCTATTAAGTATCCCATCATAACTGAGCTTGGATCGACAGGATTCGTTTGATATTTACCTTCTGTTGCTACTAATACTGAAGGCGGTTCAATATCGAAAGATGTTAGAGATTGACCATTTAAATAAGCAGAATCAGTTTTTTGTTTCAGACTAGAGTCGCAAGAAAAAAACATGAATCCTAATACGGCAATAACTATGTATTTTTTCATTACTTCAAAAGTAACATTTTTTTTGTTTGCCTTGATTTACCAGCTCGAAGTTCGTAAATATACACCCCGGCCGGTACAGGTTCATTATTTTGATTTGTAGAATTCCATTGGACTGTTTTATATCCTGAAGACTGCAGACTATTCGCAAGCATTTTTACGGTTTTTCCCTTTAAATCATAAATTATTAATGAAACAAAACTACTTTTGGGTAAATCATAACTTATTGAGGTAGTTGGATTAAATGGATTAGGATAGTTTTGGGTTAGTTTAAATTTCTCAGGAATATTGGTAATGTTTGGTAAACCTAGTTCTTGATTTTCACATTCGCTAGCATCTAACCCTACTCGATACCATTTCCACTCACTGTTTGTCTGATCACTAAGGGATACAACATCTCCATCGCATTCAAATGTAGCAAATCGTTGCCAAGTGTTTCCAAAAAACACATCAACCGTTAGCGTATCATTAATGAACGTATATGGATTTGGGTTTGGAATGGCATCATTTAAATCCAATGAATTCCAATAAGTTGAATCACACCCATTCGTATCACTAGAACAATAGTAAGTATATCTTAAATCATTTATAAACTCATACATTGTGTTGGCTTGCGCACCTACAATCGAAGGTGCTAACCATCTGCCCTCAATAGGGGATGTTAATGGAGCGCAATTTGAAGTATCCTGAGTTCCAGCTGAGGACTCAATGCAAGAAGGGTATTCTGGACAAAATTGGTTTCCCGCAAAATCATATAGCTGATCGCTTGAATCGTCGTTGTCCCATTCTATAGGTAGGTCACAAATACTCTGAGGAATAGTACCGATAAACTGATTGTTTGAGATATCAAGAGCGTCATACGATGTAGAGCTATTATGTGCAATTGTAACCACACCTTCAAGCGATATCAAATTACCAATCTCTTCTACAATTTCGCCAGAAAGCGCATTATCGCTTAAATCAAGTGATAATAAATCCTGTAAGCCATACAATTGAATTGGGAGGCTACCAGTTAATTGGTTTGAAGAAAAGTCAATTGATTTAAGTTTACTTAGGTTTCCTATATTTTCAGGAATCTGCCCACTTAGCATATTACTTGAAAGATTTAAACCATGTTCAAATACTGTTCCAAGCATTGCCCCTCTGACTCCGCCTTCTAAATTTGTTAAACTTAGAAGCTCTAATGGGATTTCACCTGTTAATTGATTTGAGCTAAGATTAAGAGAAAATAAACTATCAAGATCTCCAATTTCAGGAGGAATACTTCCTGAAATTTGATTATTTGATAAATTGAGAGTAACCAGCTTTGTTAGGTTACTAATTTCAGATGGAATAGGGCCTGAGATATTTGAATAATTAAGAGATAGTAGCATTAGATTAGTTAAACTGAATATTTCTTGAGGAAAGACAGATGCAGAGTCTGGTATTGAAATAGGAAACCCTAATTGAGTGGTATTATTTATTGAATAACAATTTCCCCATATCTCAACTCCTTCTGTGCTATCAGCTGCATAACAATCTACATCAGTTGGTATTTCCAGTGCGCCCTCATCTACCCACTGGGCAATTAAATCAATATCAGCTTGAGATAATGCAGAACCAAGTTTTGGCATAAACTGCTGGCTACTTGCTGGAAGTGTAATCCGATTATATAAAAGGCTATTAGAATGATTCAAGGGCAAGACCGCATTGCCACTACTACCGCCTTCCATTATTTCAGAATAAGATGAGAGATCTAAAAATCCTGCATAGGCACCACCATTCGCATGGCAACTTATACAGTTATTATTAAAAATAGGTTGTATCTGTGTAGCATAATCCACTTGACAAAACAAACCTGAGACGATCAATATTAGCGATAAGTATTTTTTCATTTAATAAACCCTTAATAATTTTATCTCTAAAAACGAAGTTTAAAGACGTCTTAAAAGCAAAAATAGGGTGATTATGGACCACCCTATTCTCTACTCATGAAAATCCGTCGAAATTCACATTGATAAATTAGTTAATTTTTGTTAAGTCAATAGAGAATTTTACCGATTATGATTAAAAGACTTTTTAAATTTTGTACTAATATTAATTGAAAATCAGCGCTTTAAACTTTTTCATTTAAAAAATATATTAATCGAATAAATGATACCATCATTTATTCGAAAATTTCAACATACTGAATGTATTTTTCTTTTTTTATAATTACTTTATTCCAGGTATCCTCTAAAATAAAATTGATTTTCTTATCAATTATAGACTGTATATGTTGTCGGTAATCTCTATATGCATAATAATCTGTTTTTGAAAAAGCATTTACTTTATTTTGAAAGTAAATAACAGGATTGAATAAAAAATACCTTTTTATAAATTGATTTTTATCTTCACTAGATTTTTCAATTTGACTAGCCACCTTTTTGTTTAGCTCATTTACTAAAGCAGATATACATTTACTTACAATACTTCTATCTACAGTTGTATCAGCAGCATATTTAGTATTTTTTAAGTTAGGAAAAGACTCAACTAACTTAGATTGGTGTACATCAGTTGAAAGCTCGAATATTGCATATTTTTGATCTCGACTAACATCAAGATAATCAGTCATGTAATTGGTGGGATGCTTTAAAGATGAAAATTGGTGAAATGCGCCTGGAATAATAATACAAAGAATTAGCCATGTAGAAATCATTTTTAAAGCTTGATCTGGACTTCCACTTCCTGAAAAATTTATTATATAAAAAATAGTAACCCAAACTAACACATATATAAAAACCAATAATAACAGATTAAAAAAGCTAATTATTTCATTTTGAAAAACACCGGACAATAAACCATAAAATGACAGAAGACTAAGCAACAAAATTATCAATAGAATGAAATAAAATAAAAAGCGAGCCATTAACCAGTTTTTCTTCGTTACATTACTTAGATAAATTAATTTATTAAAGTTCATATCTCTTTCTAAGCCACCAATATTAAATAACATAATAATTAACAAAATGGGTGTTAGGTATATAAGAACAAAATTAAAATCTAAGGTCCCTATAGAAAGACGTTCTGGGTTTGCAATTTCTTGCGCAAGGTCATTATCAAAAGTTGTACTCCAGTTTGATACTTTTTTGTAATACCCATATTGCTCAGATTGGCCTAAACTAAATACCATCATTGGAGAAGGGTACTTAAAAGCGTACGATGGTGTATTCCAAATTGCCCAATATGGAACACTAGGGTCTCTTCGCGGCTTTTTTATAGACCCTTTCTCAATTTCTTCATATTGAACTAACATTTTATCTATGTGGCTTTTGTAGCCAGATTTAATGGATATTATTTCATCATTATGTTTTTTAATTAAAGCATATCCATTTTGGCAACCATAGATAACGGCTAAAACATAAAATATTAGTGACGTAATTTTAAAGGGGGATCTAGAAAAATGGGAAAATTCAATTAAAACTATTTTTAAGTATCTATTCATAATAAGTTGTTTTTATTTATATTAAACCTCAAAAGCAACGTAGTGACAAACATCCACGTCATTAAAAAGAATATGTCCCTTATATAATGAACTATTTTCTCGTAAATACTCGGGCTTCTATAATTAAAACCTTCCACCGATTTAAAAAAGGTCTCGTCCACTGTCCATTTCCAATTTCCTGTTTTAGACCCACCGAAAGCGTGTTTATCGTTTAACTCTTTAATTAAGTATCTTCTATACTTTTCTGCTTTTTCTAAAAAATCTAAATGATGAACCATATCATTTCCACATAACCCCATGCTAAGACTTTGCAGCGACGCAAAGGGATTCAATATACCAGAAAGTTGATATAGTTTTTTTTGGCTTTTATAAATTGCATAGTTACTTCCAAAGTGTTTATCCCACACTAAATTTCCATATTCTTCGTCTTCCTGCATTACAATGCCATCAAAATTAATCGGAAGTTGTTTCAAGCTATCTACATTGTATTCTTTTAAGTATCTATTTTTTAATTTTTCACGCCTTTCATCAGTCGGATTATGGCCATCAATTCCTTTAGACCGATCTTCTTTCATAGTTGCTTTAAAATCTTGCCTACTTGGTAATGGGTAAAACTTTTCAACCGAATTTCCCCATATTCTAGGAAGGAAAATTGTCCAAATTATCCATGTAGCTAGAATTGATGATAATGCTGAAGTATTATCTTTCAAATAAGCTGAAAAATAAGTTGTCAAACAAGCAATGACATAATAATAGCAAGCATAAGACAAGAATATGAGTGCTATACGATATAGAACTTCCTGATTAACTACGCCTAAGAAAGTCTGCGCGGAAATGGTAATCGTGAGCAAAAATAAGCCATAAAACCAGATACTAATTGATTTTGAGAAAATTAATTTGAAAAATGAGACTCCTTGGAATACTAAAAGTTTTAATCTACCACTTTCTTTTTCACTACTTATTGAACTGTAGGCCAGAAAAATAAGGAATAAAGGAATCATATATTGCAGGAGAAGAGAAGATTTAAGCTTACCAAACTTTGAAAGAGAAATAGCTTGTGAAGCTTCAGAATACACAATTTCATTTTGTACGTGGCCCTCAAGTTTTAGTACGTTCCCTGTTATTGCACTTATGCCATCATCCAAACTATTTAATATGCTAATTGGTTTAAAAGCATATGATCCATAATGAGCTGCACGATGAGGATTCATCGGTTTTAAATTGTCCCATTGACTGCGAATATGTTTCTGAGCAGATTGTTGAATTTCTTTTTGATTAATGTTTTGAACGACCCCCATCCATACAACAGATACTAAACTCAAAATAAAAAGAATTGTTATATAAACTATTGCCCGGTTACGGACGAGGATTTTCCATTCATTTAAAATTATAGTAAGCATAAAATAGTTCTCTTAAGTCTGCATGTATTCAATATAAATTTTTTCTAATTCTTCCGTTGAAACAATCGAAGTATCCATTTCTTTGACCAATTCACCACCTTTTAATATTCCAATGCGATTGCACGTTTCTCTAACACGAAAGATATCATGCGATGCCATTAAAACAGCTGCACCACGATTAGATATTTTTTTTAACATTGATGATAGTTCGGTGCTTGCAAGAGGATCTAAGCCACTTGCAGGCTCATCGAGTAGATAAACCTTCGCTTCTTTTGCAAGGGCAATGGCAATTCCAACCTTTTGCCTCATCCCTTTCGAGTACGTATTAACCTGTTTGTTCGTAGCAGAAAAATCCAACCCACATTCAATTAAAATTTCTGATAATTTTTTAGGAGAATAATTTTTTCCCGCAAGTTTACAAAAATAGTCTAAATTTTCGATGCCAGTTAAATAAGGATATAAATTAACATTTTCTGGAATATAGCCAATATTTTTGCGCGCATTATTGGTATCAGTAGAAGCATTAATTCCGTTCACAAATGATTCTCCAGAATCAGGTTCTAAAAAACCAAGCAATATATTTATTGTAGTTGACTTTCCCGCTCCATTTGAACCCAGCAATCCATATATCTCCCCTTTAGGCACCTCTAACGTGAGGTTTGAAAGAGCTTCAAAATCTTTAAATCTCTTAGTAATATTTTTCACATTAATCATAATATTTTTTTCCATACTTTTCAATAAAAACGAATGTAAAACTTGCCTATAAAACAAGATTACAAAAATATAATAGTTTCATAAAAATCTCTTTTTATTTCACTATAAATATCACACTCTTTGTACCAGAGTGTAGCTCTAACTATAAATTTAATTAACTTAGATTTGGGGGAGGACGACTATGTAAATCATAAATTACTGATTTAACATAAATAATAGTGTTTGATGTAATGTTAGCACTTATTTTTTCATCAATTGAAAGATCAAAGCTTGTCGAGATACAAATTCTCTGGATTTTATTCAAACATTTCTCACATTGATGTGAAAACGAATGATGGTTTTGACTATCACTATCTATATTACATAAACTGGACTCACTTTTATGGTGGTGCAAATGTGCATCAATATGAACTGCTGCTGATAAAAAGAGCATAGATATTATGCTCGTAATTAAAATTTGTAATACAAATTTCACAGATTAAAATTGCTTTAATATTTATAAATAGTGCAATGATTTTTATCTATTTAATATAATTTATAAAATAATCTCCATTATGATTATTGATTTAAGTGTACAACAGATTTGTATTACTTTTTGATTCGCTAATTCTCTTGATTTTGATATCATACAAATTAAGTCTGTAAACGAAAAAACCGCCATTTCAGACGGTTCTCATTATTTTTTTATTAAGGCGCATTTACTTTCTTACGAAGAAAGAAACCACAGCCTTAAGACTAGGTTGACGGGCACTAAGAACACCCCTTCCGGTGACATTAAAAATTTAATAAATAACCTAATCTAAAAATAGATTAGACATTTATTATTTTTTCTTAATACTTAAGTTGACTGGTAAAGCTACGACTAGCCCTGCAAAAGCACCAACAACGGTAGAAGTACTCGCTGAAGATGAGATAAAACATGCAGAAGGATCACAGCCAGCAAAAGATGCATATGCAAATCCTGCGAGGCTACCGATAGCTGTTAATATTATTGTTGTTTTCATATTTTAATATACATAAAAGTTTATAATAAATACTTTATTTTTTTAACTATGTTCATGCACTTATTTATTTTACGTTACATTAAATTCTCTTTTATACCACTTATAAGAAACAATAAATGTTATAAACCCATTAACTAGTAAGAATACCGTATCATTAATTAAAAATGCATGTATCGTTAGCACTAAACTTGCCACAGCATTTATCGGAATAAATAATTTACCCCACTTTGTCACTAATGTGATATAAGCAAGCGATAGCAAAGACAACCCAATCCATCCAATCATATAAGTAAACTCCTAATTTATTGTTTTTAAATATTCTAAAGAACTAGGCTGCGCATGGAAGCCAAGGCTTTCATTTATTTTATACATTGGATTATTAAGTTCATTATCCGTTCGAACTTCTGATATACCCTTATCAAGCAAGTTTTGAATTGCTTTTATTTTTAAAGCTGTAGCAACCCCCTGTCTTCTAAATTTTTTTAAAACGCCAAGTGTTTCAGTCCAAGCTTTAAATGGCTCAGATTTATAATAGATACTTAAACTTGTCATACCAATGTATTGATTATTTTTAATTGCTATGATTTCAGTGCCGTAATATTTTTCTTCAAAAAAATATTTATCTTTCATATATCTTTCGAAGCTACGTCGTGTATGCCTTAACCCATTAGGGATTGGAATATCTTGATCAATGTTCCACTCAAGTTTTTCTAATTTTTGATAGTGATTCGCATTATTTGAAAGACTATCTTTTGAATCAAGAAAACTTATACCCTCTTTTTCTAGCTTATCAATTAAATCTAAATAACTATCGATTTTAATATTATTTATGTCACACGAATATTCCCTATTTTTTTGAACCACTTGGAATTGATTATTAATCAATAATTTTTCAAAATTACTATAATTGGAATGCTCATAAACTTCCGCTAATAATTTTTCGCATTTAATAACTTTTATATTCTTAAGCATCGCTTGATAAAGAAGATCCTGATATTCAATTTTACTATATTTAGGATGGACCATTATATCAAAAAAAGTTGTTCTTTTATTTTCATTCTTCCCCTGATTATATGAACAAAAACCAATTAATGTATCGTTCAAATATAGAAGCAATCGATCGTGCAAAAGACTTTTGTCGCGGTGAAACCAACTTTCTTTATCATCTTCATAATGAGTGATACAATCATGTTCTACTAGATTACTAATTATAGCAATTTCCTTGAATTCAGAATCCGTAGATGTAAACCTTTTAATATTAATCATGAATAATGATTTTCATATAATTATAAAGATAAAAGCGAAAAAACAACGTAACTTACTTTAAACCCTCTTTCTTCATCCTCTTAGCTATTTTTTTTTCTTTGGCTGTTTTTAACGGCTTTTTCTTTTCACTTTTCTTTGCATCTTTTCCTTTTCCCATTATATCTCCTTTTGGTTTATTTGTTTTTTTTAGAATAAGTCGTTTTTTTAGGCGCTTTATATACGAACCAGTCGTCACTCGTTATGCTATGGTAGTAATCAGCTTCATCAATTAATATTTTTGCAGTGTTTTCTTTTACCGCAGCTATCTCAACTCTCACACCTTCGGCTTTTAAATGGATAACAGTTTCAACAAAATCTGAATCGCCAGACATAATAATAATTGTATCAACCTTTGAAGCTAATTGCGTTGCCTTAATAGTTAGTGGTATATCTGCTGATTTATGACAAGGAACCACAGATCCGTAATAATTCTCATGAAGTCTTTCTGCAAACTTTTCAGAAATTGCTCGACCTTCTCTAAAATAAATAAGTCGATTTAATCCTCGACCATTTAAAAGTTTAGGTATCAATTTATCGAAGTTTATCATTGCATTCTTTGTTTTAGACCTATCGTGTATACTACGCTCTATATTATTCCCATCGCATAAAATAGCGACAGATTGATTTATAATTATTTCTGACATGTTTTTCTCCTATTTACTTACTTGAAAAGTATTATAATTATTCCAAATAATTTCTTTTGATGTTTTAGATGATTATGAAACCGTAATTAGAGTCACTCAAATAACTTCAAATATTTTTAAACCGAAACGATTATTCAACTTAGTCCATTTTAATACTTACTGCTTCTAAAAAAAATCTATGTAATGCTATGATATAGCAAGGACTAGAAATAAATTTATAAATTAGTTCGAATACTGGCGACGAACGCGAGGTTCATAGAAGTTTAATCCTAAAGTACCTGCAAGTTTCATCACTGAAAGCAGAAAGTCCTCTCGCGCTTCTCTTTCTATCTTCCCTGAACTGATGTCCCAATACATGTTGATATTAACATCTATACTCTGAGGACCTAAGGCCTCAACGCATGCCCAGGATGATTTTTCATTGGTGGTCTGCGAGTTATCTGTAATAATTTTAAAAATATCATTGCAAAATGTCTGAACTATGTCAGGACTACTGTCAATATCAAAATGAAAACTTGGCTGATATCTACGCCATCTACGTTTTCCATAATTTTCAACAGCTTGATTAACTAGATTAGCATTGGGTAGTGTAATGATTGTATCCACACTTGTTCGAAGTAAGGTCGTACGCAAGCCAATCTCCATTACCTCGCCTTCTACATTCTTTGTCAATATCCAATCACCAACTTTAAAAGGTCTATCAATCAGAACAGTTATTGCACCAAAAAAGTTAGAAATAGTATCTTTGGCAGCAAGAGCAAGAGCGAGACCTGAAATACCCATACCTGCAATAAGAGTCGCCAGATTAAAATCAAGAGCATTAGCAATCAACATCGCACCAAAAATAACAATTAAAAAGCGTAATACACTTTCAAGCGCGCTAATTAATGTTTTCTCCGTACCATCTAAGTCATCTTCATCAGCCCACCAGGCGACGACAGCACCAATCAACTCAACTTCTTTTAAAGCCCAGGCTAAAAGAGAACCTAGCATCAAAAGCTGCGATAGTGCAGGTAACCAGAAGGCAGCAATCTTTGGCATCATTACAATTGATGAACTTAAATTCATATCCATGGCAAGTTGTGTACTGAGCTGCCAAAATAAAGCCGCAGCTGCAGCAATACCGAAAAGTCCTCGACTTTCATTGATTGTTTTCGCAGCAAGCGGAGAAAGTTTTGTGAGATTACTAAAAAGACGACTAACCATTGTCATGGCTATTAATCTAAAAAGGATACTCAAAAAGAGAATGACCAAAAGAAGGCCCATCGTACCTTGATTAAAACCCATGTACTCGTTTTCCCAACTAGGGATCAACTTTATGTATTGTTCCATTAATTAAAATTCCTTACGGTAATGATGAAAAGATTTCAAACTTGTTTTTTATTTTTTATAATATCAAGCCCCCTTAAATGATAGTTATGCAATTATCATACCTAGCATATTTTTAACTATCTTTTAACTATTACAAAATTATAAAATTTTTTAAGTATTAGCCTTTATTTAACTAAACAATGCAGCTCAGTTTAATATTTGTTAAAAATAGAATTTAAAAAATGCATATCCGAAACCTCAGAAATATTTTTAGCAACCTCAACCATTTCCCAATGCTGGCTTGCCATGCTTTCATTAGGTTCTTTGATATTGTATTTATTGAATCGCCAATAGGATAATGCTACTGCAGCATATTGGATAAATAACTGTAGACTTTCTTTTTCTTGATCAGCAAGGGGCCTTTCTCGCTGATAACCACGAACAAAAGCGCGTGCTTTATCAAGATCGATTGTATTACTTTTTATGCAGCAACCTAATATTCCCATGCCCAATTCAAAAACGAGATAATAATTACAAGCTTCTTCAAAATCGATAAAAGCTTTGAATGCTATCGAGTTGTTACTTGATGAAGTGAAAAGAATATTATCATAGAAAAGGTCACCGTGAATTAAGCCTTTTGGAAGACCTGAAATAATATGCCTTTTTAAATAAATCATTTCTTTTGACAGCCACGACTCGTATTCGATATCAATATTTAAACCTATAACGCTTGAAAAAAGTTCAAGCCCATAAGGATGACTAATTGGTAAATAGTCTGGTGAAGGTATTTTGTTTAGCCTAGCAACTTCGCTACCAATTTGAAATAACATAGTTTCATCTAGCTCTTTAATAACATGCCCCTCAATGTGTCTTTTTAGCATGACAGGTTTGATTTTATTAGAAATCTTTAAGGTACTCATTCTATCATTATTTGATGTTAAAACTAAACGACTGCATGGCAAATTATGAGATTCAAGAAACAATAGGAGTTCGCCCATTTTAGAAATTTCTTTTAAATTTTTATCATCACAAACTGTTAAAACATAGCTAGAATGGTTGTCCCTCAGTACGAAGCTAGAATTGCCGCTACCACCTTTAAGAGAATAAGATTCAACAATTTTTAAATCATATTCATCAGCTATTGATTGAATGATCTGAGGACTGAGTTTAGTGTACGTTGCCATTGGTGTTATTTCATATTAGTTATAACAATTGAAGCTAACAATATACTTCATCAGTGTATCGTTGACATTTCGATTCAGTCAATGCAAAGAAATATTTTTTAAAAAATGGGTATGGGTGATGAATAAAAGATGAAAAAGTGATAACTACCCTTTCCAAAGTATAAGGAGACAAGTTATTGTTACAGTTATAAAACAGGTTAATTATTTAAATGAAATGATTGTAAAACTTTGCCATCCATATTTTTTAACATTAAAGAAAATGTATTTTTTACTCCATCAAAATAAATAGCACCATAATTTTCTTCAGTAAAAGTGGCTCCAATTCTTAATGGGCCGGCCTCCTCAGAGTTTGGATAAGATACATTAAGACTACTTGATGTCATTTCTGAAATTAAATTTCCTTGTTTAGTTTTTAATTGATAAAACCCTCCTCTATGCCGGTCGCCTGAAAGTATAATCGTATGTTCAGAATTCGAGTTATCAATAAGTTCAATCATTCGACCCCTCTCCAATGGCAGGTTATACCAAGATTCCCAACCGTGCCCAATAGGTAAGAACTGTATAGATGATATGATCACTCTATAATCAACCGGATTCTCCATTTTTTTCCTAAGCCATCGCCACTGTTCAAATCCTAATATAGTAAGAGAGCTGTCTTTATTTGGTAGGTAACGCTCTTTACCAGCAGCTCCTTTTTTATCAGTTGGTTTTAGAGCATCTCTAAATGTTCTAGTATCAAGAAAAATAAACTGAATTTTTTTTCCTTTAAAATCTCTCATTACTTCATGATATAAACCGCTTCTATTTCGTCTCGGGTCATTCGATGGAATATTCCAAAAGTCTAAGAACAACTCTTTTGATTTTTCTTTGTATAAATATTCCTTGCCGCCATCATTTAACCCATAGTCATGATCATCCCAAATTGCTTCAAAAGGAAAGTCAATTTTCATCTTGTTAAAATTTTGTTTTTGGCGATGATAGGCTGATGCAAGCTCTTCAAGACCTTCCGCTTTACTATCCCCATAGACATTATCACCAATCATTAAGAAAAGATCAAAATCCTCAGATTTTATGGCATTAAAGATTGGCATTGGTTTGTCTTGACTCAAGCAAGACCCGAACCCAATTCTCATTTGATTTGGGTTATCAAACATATTGTTAATTTTAGTGGGTTTTTGTGAGGAGCAACCCCAAATATTGAATATTAAAAGAATAAATAAATATTTTTTCATAGTTTAAAAAATACCAACTATTTATAAAAAACAGTAATTAAATAATGCAAAAAGGCTAATTGCAGATACTAAAACAACTTCAATAATTCAATTCAGATTATATGTTCTGCCCTCTAAAGTTCTTCGGAAAAATCGTTTGTTTTTAATAATTAACAATTCTCCATATTTTCCTTTTTTAATACTTGAGTCTACACCAATGATTTTATTATCATATAACTGAACAACCTTTTTATTTGATGTATGCCCCACAACAATATGATTGGCATCAACCAACTTTAATATATTTGAAATATCTGTGTCTATTAATACTCCTTCAAAATAACCACGATACCAAATCAAACTATTACTACCAAAATACATATTATACAGATCTTTTGATTGCCCATTTTTTCTAAAATTTCTTAGTTCTTTAAGCCGCGGAATGGACTTTCTCATTGTATTATTTATTTTATTGATATTAAAACCTTCCTGAGAAATAAAATCTTCGGATATACCTCCATGCGTAAAAAGGATATCGTTTATTTTAACAATCGTTGACTTTGAACGTAACCATCTACCAATAATGGTATTATCACCATACAATTGATCATATTCTAAATTCAACAATTTTGAGACAATATTGTATTTTTCATGGATATATCGTAAGTCGTTATAAAGGACCATATACTCATGATTACCGAGCAGATAATGGACCCGTCCACCAGCATTTTTCGCTTGCATTTCAAGTTCATAAATAAACCAAAGTATTTCATTGACTTTATCTCCTCTATCAAAAATGTCACCAACAATCACAAAATGACCTTTACCAAAGCTCCAATTAAGATTTTTGTCAATTATTTTATTATTTTGTAATAATTCAATCAACAAATCATATTGACCATGAATATCACTCAATGCAGCAATTTTTTTCACTCGGTTAAAAGAAGACTTTCCCGCGTCGTAAAGTGTGTCATACGAGCTTGCTTTTAAGTTTTTTAAAATGACCTTACTACTGATTATGTTTTTTTCAATAAGTTTATTTTTTTCGATAAAAATATAAGGTCCATCAGAAATAGTTTGTTCTTTTCCGAAACATAAACCAATAAATAAAAGAATGAATAGATATTTTTTCATAAAACTAAAATTTATCGATTAACGATATCGCATTCTGTATTCTTTCAATTAGCTTATTAGCTCTGCCCTTCATAATACTTTTCGTTCCTCTATTTGCAGCTATATAGTTCCTTAATTCATTATTGCTTAGCATTTCCTTAATATTTGAATCTATACTCCAATCTAAATTCCAAGATTTGTTATCTGTTAGTAGAATAAAATTCTTTAAAATAATATCATCCATTTTTTGAATATGTATTAAATCATAATCAATAACATTATGATACTTCTCGTACCAATTTTGATATAAATCTAATATATCAGTTCTTATAGAGTCGTTATCAATTTTATAAATAATACCTGATGCCTCCATAGCACTATAGACACTTAAACTAAGCTTTCCGCCTCGAGGAGTCGTAACAGCCTGCCAAGCTTTATCCAATACTATTTTATCAATAAAACTTGTTGAACTAAAATTCAAAATATAAGAAAAGTGTTTATCTGTACTATCAATATTTTCGATTAGTGATTTTAGGTTTGTTAAGTCACTATTTAATTCGGCTTTTAACGAGTGTAAGGATTTTTCAACCTGCCGATCAATTTCAATATTTTCTCTATATTCATCCACTAAAAATGAAGCACTGATACCAACAAATATAACTAATAGTTCAATTAAATATTTTTTCATGGATAATCAATCTTATTCTTTATTTACAAAAATTTGTTTGTTATTAAAATATTTATTTTAAAAATCATAAATAACTAGCACTGCGGTTTTAAATAATGATGATAAAGCACTAGGGCGATTGAACCACTTTTGCATTTATTAAGTTACAAATAAATATGCGTTTATGTCCGTGTATCTATTTTATGGTCGCAAATGAATTAACAAGCATGACTCCCACTACTATAAAACATAAACCTAACATGGATTGCCATTGTAATGCCTGGCCATAAATAAGATACCCTAAAATCGATATTAAAAATATACCTAAGCCAGACCAAGTAGCATAAACAATAGCGATGTGAATACTATCCAGAGCAAAAGTGAGTAGATAAAAGGATGAAACATATGCTACTATTGATACAATTGATGGTAATGGCTTTGAAAAATTTTCTGATAAAGGCAATACCATAGTACCAATTACCTCAAAGAGTATAGCTCCTGCTAAAAAAACATAAGGCATATTGTTTATTGTAATTTCATTTTATAATTCATCTTTAAATCTACAAATAATTGTTATTAACTATTTTTCAGCTCTAGATTAAAAGATTTAACACATTTTTGCACATTTCTCACCATCAATAGCGGCCGAGATAATTCCACCTGCGTAACCTGCACCTTCGCCGCAAGGGTACAAACCTTTTATTTGAGGATGTTCAAGTGTGTCTCGATCTCTTGGTATACGAACTGGAGAAGAAGTCCTACTTTCAGGAGCATGAACAACTGCTTCATTTGTAAAATAACCTTTCATGTGCTCTCCAATTTGTCTTAATCCTACTTGTAAATTTTTTGAAATAAATTTAGGTAACACACTACTAATCTGAGCTGAGGTATTTCCTGGCAAATATGAGGTTTTAGGAACATTATCTGATAATATATTATTCGTAAAATCAACCAACCTTTGAGCAGGAACTTTCTGGGTTCCGCCTGCCAGTTTCCATGATGCTTGTTCTATCTCTTTTTGAAATTGAACACCAGCTAGTGGACCATATTTTTCATATTTTGCGAAATCTTCAATTTTTAATTCTACCACAATCCCTGAATTTGAGGTAGGATAATCTCTTTTAGACGGTGACCACCCATTCGTCACCACCTCTCCAGGACTAGTGGCGCATGGGGCAATTATTCCACCAGGACACATGCAAAATGAATACACACCTCGACCTCCAACTTGTTTAACAATTGAATAAGGAGCAGGCGGTAAAAACTCATCTCTAGTTTTACATTTATACTGAATTTGATCAATCAGTTCCTGTGAATGTTCTACTCGAACACCCACGGCGAAGGGCTTTGCTTCTATTACTATTTTTTTTCGATGCAATAATTCAAAAATATCTCGTGCAGAATGCCCAGTCGCTAGTATAACTTTATTAGATTCAACTTTTATTCCATTTTGTAATACAACCCCTCTTACAGTATTATTTTTAATACTAATATCTGTTAAACGGCAATTAAAAAGTATCTCTCCACCGTATTGTATAATCGTATCGCGAATAGATTGTATGATTTTCGGTAGTTTATTGGTGCCAATATGAGGATGTGCATCAACTCTAATTTCTGAAGAGGCACCATGCCTAACCAATACATCTAGCACCTTATTCACATCTCCTCTTTTTTTAGATCGTGTATATAATTTTCCATCTGAAAAAGTCCCTGCGCCGCCTTCTCCAAAACAATAATTAGAGTCTTCATCAACTACGTGATTCTTTATAAGGTTAGCCAAATCTTTTCTTCGAGACCGAACATCTTTTCCTCTTTCAATAATTACAGGTTTTTTACCATTTTCAATTAATTTAAGACCAGCAAAAAGACCAGCTGGCCCCGCTCCAACAATAATAACTTCGTCCTTACCCACAACATTCTGATATTCAGGAAAGTCTTCATCTTTCGGCACAAATTTTTGCTTGATATAAACAGAAATCTTGAGATTGATCTTTGTTGTTTTTTGCCTAGCGTCAATTGACCTTTTACAAATGTCAATATGTTTGATGTCCTGATGCGGAATAGCCATTTTTTTTGCTATGAATTCTTTTAGCAAATCTGGGTTTGATGCTACCTCAGGAATTACTTGTATCTGTAATGTATTAATCACAATTCAAAAATACAGACAACCTTTTGTCCTTAAAACTCATTTAAATAACTACACAACATAAAATTCGTTTGTAATTATTGGGCTCAGTTTATTTTAATATATCAATACCTTATTTTCTATTAACTTGAAATAATAAAATAAGAGAAATTGATATGGAAAAAGTAAATCAAAGTATTATTTACCGAAATAAAGATAGTGATTTAGACTGTGAGATTGTTCGCGAACACTCGATTTTCCAATGGGATGAAAAAGAATTTAAATCTTTTAAATCATGCGTTGAAGATGCCTTAATTAATCATAAAATGCCTGAGGGATTAGATACCCCCAAAATAGAAGATATCATCTTTAAACCACCAAATAAGCCTATTGAAGACATATCTAATCCAGTAAGAAAAGTTTTAGTTACTAAACAAAAAGTTGATAAAAACTTAAACGTGATTAAAGTCCTTGATAAATACACCATTGATGAAGGATCAAAGTTTCATTGCCTTGAAAAAAAAGAGAATTGTTCGATTACAGGTTTTCACCCATACGATTATGATAATCATGACGAATTGGATGTTATTGTACAATATGATAACGGTGAGAAAGGCATAACATACATTGACTCACTACGCTCCATTTAATTCTTTTTCAGACTTTCTTTTCCTTAGTATATAAAGTCAATTCGAACGGTAGAAGTCTTGCTTTTATCATCAATTGAATATTTAAAATAGCAAGATTAGAACGATGGAAAAATGATTCTATCAGAGAGTATAATTAAATCAAAAACATTCGTCTGACCGTCAGAGTTCAAATCTGAATAATAGCTATCAAAATTAAAATGATCATCGTTCATAATAATGGATACTACATTCGATATATCACTAATATTTAAAAAACCATCATTATTTATATCTCCTAATTGATGCGGATATATGACCTCAAATAAAAATCCATATGCATCTTCTTTAATAAGGGTAAAGTATTCATTTGGACCATTAATCCAGGTCCCATTTGAAGTACCCCAATATTCATGAGGCAAGTTTTCTTCATAATAAAACGCATGATCAATACTTAAAGAATTAAGCCGATCATGGATGAGATTTGAACCATAAACAAATGGTAGAAAAATGTCAACGGTAAAAGGATAGCCTGAATTAAAAGGAACTACACCATCAGATGTCCCATGAAACATAATTAAAGGAGTATTATCCTCTTCATTAATCCAGTTTAAATCAGCTATTGCTCCCCAACAACTCACAACAGCATTGGGTTTACTATAATGATCAAAATCATTTCCTTCACAGTCAATACAGCCCAAGTCTGGATCACTGCCTGCCCCATAGGTTGACTCAGGCCTTTCAGCTTCATCTGTATAGCTTAAATGAAGAGCAATAAAAGAACCGGCACTAGAACCCCAAACAAATATATTATCATAGTCTATACCGTAATCTTCATGGTACTCGCGTAGATACCTTATAGCAGCACTGGCATCTTGCACTCCTCGATAAGCAGCTCTTTCTGCACTATAACTACTCAATACATTTAACCCAAGCCTGTAGGTTAAACTAACAGCGACGTAACCCCTTTTTGCAGATGCGATGGATAGAGATACCATATCATCAACCTCATTATTACCTGTATAGAAAGCTCCTGGATGAAGAAAAATAATTACAGGCCTGTTAGTTGCTGTATCTTCAACAGCTTCATAAACGTCCATAGTCATATCCATGTCTATCGTGTTCCATTCAAAGCCAAATATAAAAGGTAAATCAGGCGCATTACCGTAGACTACATCTTCTGTCTTTCTTATTTCACTGAAAATCTCATTTTTGTAACGTGGTTGTGCTGTTATTTGAGAAAAGGTAAAAATAATTTGAATGAATATAATTGCACTATTCTTCTTCATTACTTTACCAAAACCATCTTTCTACTTTGTCTAAAACCACCTACTTGAATTGTATAAATATATAAACCCGCAGATACTGGCTGGCCTGTATTATTCGTTGCATCCCAAACTATTGACCTATTTCCTGCTTCCTGATTAGTATTAATTAATGACTTTATAATAGTACCCTTAACATCATATATATTAATATTTACAAGCTCATCATATGGTAAGTTATAACGTATTATCGTGCTAGGATTAAATGGGTTGGGATAGTTTTGATGCATCAAAAAACTAGTAGGTAATAATTCCTTATCATTACTTAATTGATAACTAAAGTTGTAAGAGTCTGATAATGTTGGGCAACCATTTGAAAAGAAAACCTCCACAGTATATTCACCGCTTACAATCGGAACATAGCTTATATTATTTGCGTTTGTTATAACGCTATCATTTAAATACCATTGATACCCTATACCAATAGCTGTTGCAATTAAAACGCCCTCATCATCCTCTATACTTGCTACGGGATTTTGCAGATGAAACTGATTGTATGCTATCCTATTTGAATTAACTAGCGAGTCTTGAAATAATGCTTGCTGCTCGCAATCATCCTTGAGAGTGAAATCAAGCCATGAATTTAGAAAATCAAAAGTGACCTGTTGTTGCTCAACCCTCGATATTGAAATTCCATTTGATGATGCGCTTTCGCCAAGGTCACAAAAGAAGTTAGGATTTCCAAAATAACAATGCCCTCCACCTAAAATTGAAATAAATGTTTTATAATTTGAGTTAAGATTGTTGTATATAGGCAATTGATGAACGCCTTGAGGCGTTACACCATCTTGACTCCCTGATATAATTAGAGCAGGAATAGTTACGTTTAGTGCAGAAGCAATTGACGAGACACCATTAGATGAAGACTCAGCCACGGCTAATCCAATAATTGTTTTAAGTTGATTATTATTATTTACGCAAAGAGAATCTGCGGCTAAAAAGGAAGCTCCCCCACCCATAGAGTGTCCCATTAAAGCTGTATTATTATTAACTAAATTATAAATCGGCGATGAATTGCTATCACCTTCTTCTTGAATTTTAGTCACCAAGAATTGCAAATCCCATCCAAACTGTTGATGATCTGTATTGAGACCGCTTTCTGTTCTTGGAAATACCATTATATACCCCTTAGGAACGAATTCATCCCATAAGTTTTGGTACGTATCCCAATTAATTAGAAAACCGTGACCAAATAAAATAATTGGGAATTGACCATCCAGAGATAGCATATCTTCGCCTTGCAAAGGAACAGGATAATAAATTTCCGTTAAGATATTTCTATTTGACCTGCTTGAGTCTTGAAATGTTTTACTGTAATTGTCGACACCATATTGGGCAGCAGCAAAAGTAAAAAAAAATGAAAATATGATTAATTTTATTAAATGATTCAATTGCAGCTTACTTTTTCAAAATCCCAAGGGGCGACGAATAAAACGATGAATAAATATTTTTTCATTCATTCTGCCTCATCATTATTACTACTACGAAAAAAAATCTGAACTATTAGCTTGAATGGGATGTACCCCACAGCAATCACTATGACACCTATGAAGATTATAAATTCTTTAGTTTCCATAGTTTATAATCTATAAAATAATGAAAAAATATTCTTCACAACGCCAGTCTACATTCATTTAGGGATTAGTTCCGACTTTATAGTATAACATGATAAAAACTACATCATCCAATATGCTTTTTTAGAAACTTTTCCATTTCTCTATAAAAATCAAACTGATTCTCTTCATTATAAAAGCCATGACCTTCATCCTCTTTTAACATATACGGTACTTCTACCCCCTTAGCTTTTAATGCTTCAACAATTTGATCAGACTCTGCTTGTTTTACTCTCGGGTCATTAGCGCCTTGAGCCACAAATAAAGGCACCCTTATACTATCTACATGAAAAATGGGTGATGCTGCTTTGAGAATATCTTTTTCAGTGTCAGGATTCCCTATCATTTCATACATCATATGCCTACCTAATTCCCAGTACGGGGGAAGTGTTTCAAGTAGCGTGAATATATTTGATACTCCGACATAATCAACACCGCAAGCATAGAGATCAGGAGTGAAAGTCAATCCAGCCAATGTCGCATAACCTCCATAAGATGCACCGTATATTGCAATTCGATTTGGATCTGCAATACCTTCGTCAATAAGCCATTTGACACCATCAGTTATGTCATCCTGCATGGATTTACCCCATTGTTTAAAGCTGATCTCCCAAAACTCTCTTCCATATCCTGTGCTTCCTCTAAAATTCATTTGGAATACTCCAAACCCCCTATTCACTAAAAACTGAACTTGCGAGCTATATCCCCAACTGTCTCTGGCCCAAGGTCCACCATGGGGATTAACAACTATGGGTAAATTTTTACCAGTGCTTCCTTTTGGAAGAGTGAGGTAGCCATGGATAGTGAGTCCATCTCTGGAAGTATATTTTACGGGTTTCATTTCAGCCATATGATCTTCATTTAGCCAAGGAGAAACTTTCCCTAGGTCTGTTAATTTATCCTCACTTATATCGTAATAATAATATGTGCCTCTCGACTTATCACTATAAGTAACAACTACAGCCTTAGTTTCATCTTTTGAAAAACTAGTAATACCTACTTCATAACCAGGTAGTTTTGTTTCTAATTTATTTTGGATATTTTCTCGCCAATCATCAAAAAATACTCGCTTAGTTTTTGCGACAGTATAGTTTACACCAGTAAGTATTTTCCTTTTTCTTGAAAACATCAAACTACTTACATCAACTTCTTCATGCTCAAATATCAGCTTATTTTCTTGAACTTGCTCAATGTTGAATTCATAAATAGCTGATTTATCTCTCCCTCTATTAGATGAAACATAAAGATTTTTATTATCGAACGTAAAAAATAACGGTGATATACCCTCTTTAAAGTCGGTAGTTAGAATAGATTTAAATTCATCAGATTCTGATTTTCTGTAAAGCAAACTTGTATTCACACCATCGCTTGTAACCGCTATTCTTAGTTTACCATCATGATCTGTAAGCCATCCTGATATATTCCCAGGATTTTCTGCAATCATTTCCATTTTTCCAGTATTAATATTTACCCTATATGGATCAAAAATTTGTTGATTGCGTTTGTTCAAGCCAAGAATGACGTGATCTAAATCCTCTTCAAGATCATCTACAATAGTCGCTTTTACATTCTCGAATGGTGTTAAATCAATTTCATTAGAGCCGTCTTTATCAATCGCATAAAAGTGCATATTCTCATCACCACCATCATCTTTGACATATCCTATTCTATTATTGCCAAGCCACAAAAACCCATAGATACTGCGTTCACTTGACGAGGTTAATCTTTTTTCTACATCTGTTTTGATATCTACTACATATACGTTCATCCTTGATTTCCATGGTTTCATATATGCAATGTGATTTCCATTAGGTGAAATTTTGAATGAAGATTTTTCAGGGTTACGAAAAAAATCTTCTAAGGGTATTAAAGGTGCTTTGTTTTCCATTTTATTACATCCTGCAAAAATTATTATTAAATAAATTATCTTTATAAAATTCATCTATTGTACATAATTGATAAAAATTTTATATAATTGATATAAAAATTTAGCTCTCAGAAGACAAACAATAAACACACCAATAAAACGATGAATAGATATGTTTAATCACGTGTTATACTTTCAAATCTCTATTTCAATAGCACCATTTTCTTGGCTTGCCTGAACACCTCTGTCTGTATCGTATATAAATATAATCCTGCTGGTACGGGCTCGTTTTTATTGTTGGTAGCATTCCATTGGATTGTCTTAAACCCTGCGGTTTGCGAGCCATTTACAAGCGTTTTAACTATTCTGCCCATCATATCATAAATAGTAATATTAACTAAGCCATCATTTGGTAAATCATAACGCAACAAGGTGATAGGATTAAAAGGGTTTGGATAGTTTTGATGAAGGCTGAATGCCATCGGCATATCAAGTTCTTGAGCAGATAAAACATCTTCTCCCAATAGTGACACTTGAAAAGTAAGAGTATCTCCAAAAATACAATATTCTGGCTGATTTTGACAATTTAATGCTTCAGCATAAGCTATGAATGTTACTAAAGTATCAAAGTTAATTGTCGAGTCAGCAAGGATATCAAATGGTACCATATTACAACTATTACCAGGCATACCAAAAAACCAAAAATGGTCATTAGAGATTGATACTAAATTAGTATCTGCTTCTAAGACTAAACCTGGATACCAACCATGAGCAATATCCGAATTATTACAAAAATCCATTTCTATTTGCAATGATTCACCGGGGTTCCAATCATTATCATCTCCACTTATTTGAATAGATGGTTCGCTTATAGAAAAATTCCAAGAAGGGATACAAGCTAAGGTATCTTGCTCACCAATGTGATCTTCAATACATGATGGATAAGGTGGGCAGAGTTGATTGTTTGAAATATCAAAAGTAACCCCTGGGATACTCATTGAACAAATATTTTCAGGGATTCCTCCTGAAAATTGATTAAAGGACAAATCTAATATTTCTATATAATTTAATTGATCCCATAATTCTATGGGTATTAGCCCTGAGAGTTGATTAGAGTCCAACGCTAAACCCCAAAGATTATTTAGGTTACCAATTTCAGCTGGAATGGAACCAGTGAATTGATTTTGTGAAAAATTCATTGAAACAACATTTATTAAGTTGCCTATTCCAGAAGAAATTTCTCCGCTAAGTAGATTACGTGAGACATCTAAGCCATTAGTCCAACCAAGAGGTCCCGCTCCAGATGAATGCCCCCCTCTCAAATTAATCAAATTGTAAATTTCTGAAGGGAGCTCTCCAGATAAGCTATTCTCATTTAAATGAAGTATACTGAGGCTAGTTAGGTTTCCAATTTCAGGTGGAATTGCACCAGTGAGCTGATTAGAATGTAAAGTTAGACTCTCTAAATTCGACAGGTTTCCTATCTCTGAAGGAATAGAACCAGTTAATCCACTAAACACTATACTTAAACTTTTTAAATTTATTAAGTTTCCAATTTCGGGTGGTATTGAACCCGAGAATCCGCAAAATTGACATGACAATGTATCTAAATTTATTAAATTACCTATTTGCGCAGGAATTACGCCTAGATCTAAAATACCAGAAACGGGATTACCAGAAAGAGTTATGTTTGTTGTCTCGTCAATCGAATAACACTCACCCCATAATTCGACACCAACAGTTCCATCATTTGCAATACAAGACTCTACTGAAATAAAAGCAGATTCAAAGGCGCCCATATCAGGTTTAATGCCAATATATGAATCAGGACTTAAATTTACCAGAGTATCAGGCACAGGACCTGGGAGCATCTGATTCGATAGGTCAACAACCAAAAAATTTGTTCCTGCGTCAATACAAGGTGAACTGTCCGAAAGGTTGAAATTAGTATCACCTTCAACAAATAAAGGATCAGTGTATAAATTATTAATGCCAATGGGTATATCAATATTTGAATAATATGGAAAAATCATGCCATCTGCGTTTGTCGGTTGGTTATTCCAAAAAATTGAATTAACAACAATAGCGTAGTCGCCCATTGAACCTGCACTAATACCTCCTCCTCCATCAACTGCCGAATTATTAACAACAGTGACGTTCTTCATAATCGAAGATATAATAGCTCCTGATAACGAAATACCTCCGCCATAAGTCGTAGCGCTATTGTTCGAAATGACAGAGTTTTCAATATTTAAAGTCGTTGGTATCGAAGAGGCTGAGCCTTCGCCTTCGATGTATATTCCTGCCCCATTACGAGCTTGATTATTATCTACTTTGATATTTTTTAACAAAATATCACCGACCATCTTTAAGCTTATTCCGCCACCTTTTCCAGTTGAATACCCATTCTGAATAGTAAGATTACTGATCTCAATTGGGTGGGCGGTTTCGTCCGAATTATCAATTACTTTGCCTACTCCTTCACCATCAATGACAGTTGAATCCATGTGCGAACCTATTAGTCTAATATTATTTGCCATAGACCAGTTAATATTTTCAAAATACAATCCTGCCGATACAAAAATAGTATCATTGTCATTTGCAGAGTCAACACCGTTCTGAATCGTAGCAAAAGGATTCTGTTCTGATCCATCGCCAGTATTATCTGAGCCATCAATAGATATATACCATGTAGATTTAGACTCTTCTTCAAACCATATTCTGCGGACAAGAGTTGAGTCTACAACATATGGATTTGGTTTATTTTCTTGATATCCAGCTATAGCCAGAGTACGATTTAATTCATTAGCATCTACTGGGTCTTGCCTATGCCAATCATATAATGTTTCTTTTTGTATGTTAAAAAAGTTTGTATCAGCAACATCATTATACATTGTATAAAAATAAAACATGCTCCTAGCTATATTTCCTTTAACATCCTCTCTTGGTTCAAATACTCCATTACCGTTATCTACTTCTGAAAACTCATCAATAAATTCATTTGGTATGCTAGTTTCATAATAGTCAAATCTCCACCACTTATCGGTATCATTATCATCAATATCTGCAAAATGTTTGTTTCCTCGAGAAGAATTAACATTTCCTCGAGCTGGATAGAGATGATGTAAATCGCTCTTCTGAGGTTCAGATCCCGCTCCCATGCTTTGAGGCCAAGAATGCTCACAATTCATGTTAAAAGCATTTGTTTGCGGTCTAGGGTCTTGAGCGGGGTCGATAAAAATTGTATAATTAGTATAAATGCCTTTAAGTGAGTTATCATCTTCTAAATCGATTATTGAATACATTACATCTCTTGCATTGTTGTATCCTAAAGTTGATGATGACTTATAATTTAAAATAACATAGTCTAAAAGTGGCTGACCTGCAGTACCAACTCCGATAATAATTTCTTGTGAAGAAGATATTGAGCAAAAGAATAAAATGCCGGATAAATAATTCTTCATTTATTCTTCCTCATCATTACTTTTTCGATTATGAGTACTAAAATATTTTTTATAGTTTAATATCATCGTCTGCAATGTAGCCTTGCTCGCTAGTTGACAACAGTTTTTTTCTGTAAGATTTTATGCTTAAAGTATTTAGTTCTTCTGCAATAACTTTACTTTAAAAGTCGTTCATAAATAATTAAAGTAATACTTTAGATAAATATTTTTAAATAATATAATATTAAATCATAAGGATTTATAATTATTCCTGTTCGTACCTGTCTAAATTATATATCAATATAATTCTAAGATTCATTAAAGTTTCTTAACCCATCCTAATCTGGGAAGATTTGATTTTTCTCTTTTACTTTCATAATTATATATTTTTCTACCTAACTCAGATAAAAATGGAATAGAAATACTATCATAATCATACATATTATCGTTCATCACTTCATTACTATTGCTGTACAAAACGGCTGTCAAAAAAAACTCAATATTATTATCAATATCAACTATGTATGCATTATCTAGAGCAAAACCATAAGCTAAACCAATTTTATTAAAAATTTTAATGTGATCTGGAATTTCTTTCTTGGTATCACCGAACATAAAAAACTTGCAATATCCATCGTAATATTTATCATAATCTGCATAACGAGGATAATCACTTTGCCTTGGTAGAATAGACATTTCTCTGCGAAGCAATGATAAATCATCATCACTTAAATTGAACCTTTCGTCAGTTTGGTATGTCTCTGGGAACATAACTTTTTTTATTAATTCATGTTGGTCATATAAATCCATAAAATTTTTATTTCTAAAGTTCAAAGGTCCTATTTTCTTTTTTTTACCTACATAATGGTTTTTCCCAATGAAGAGATTGTTACTATTGACATCTAACGCTAACTGAGCAAATCTACTTTGCTGATGGTACAAAATTGTAGAATCTTCATAAAAAGTTATTGGGCTTGTGACTTTATTTTCTTTTTCATTTAACTGTAGAGATAATCGATGTCTCATTCTTACACTTTTAAACCCGATATCCCACAATCTCCTATTAATATAATCTCGACCGAGGAAATCATACATATAATTACTAGAATTATTATCAGAAACCACAAGCATTTTCCTAATAGAGTGAGCAATGCTTGGATAACCACTCTTTGAATCCGGGCTAACCAAGACACCCATTTTGTAAACGGACCCCGAATCGATCTCAAATCTATTATGTACATTAACTTCTTTTAATAAATTTGCTTTTTCGATAGCTAATACTGCAATTGGAAGTTTAATAGCACTAGCTGGATAAAAATAATCATTAGTATCTAGACCAAAAGAATAAGTCTTAAAAATTGGTTCATTCGCTCCCTCTCTATCTATTTGAGTATATAAAATTTGAAGCTTATGTTTTTTTGGATTTCGAACTACATCAGAAAATTTAGATTCCATAGACGAAATTATTTTTGGTAAGGGATTATCACTTTGATTAAAATGACAAGACATAAGACCAATGGAAATTAAATAAACTAGATAGTTTTTTTGAGACAACTCTTTAAACAACTATACCTTTGAACAAAAATAAAGAACTTTAGAATAACGCTGCATAGTATGCTACAACAGTTAAGGCAAAAAGTAGAATCATCGGCGGAATTGGTAAGTCACCAAACCCTCTAATTTTTCCAGAGATTAATGATAAATTAACAATCAGTATTCCTGTGCCAAGGGAAAGTAGCACTGTGCTTGCATATTCAGAAGGTAGGTTTCTGCTATATATGGCGACCATTCCCAGGGCGAACCCAAATCCTCCATTAGCTGCTCTAAACATAGCAGCTACATTTACAGCATCGAACGGTAGGTCAGGAGAAGTCTTTTCATTCACGACCTTAGGTATAGCAATGAAAACCACTCCAATAAAAGTCAAAACAACACCAATAATAGTTAACGCAATGCTCGTATCCACGTTTTCCTCCATTTGTTTTTTTGTAATTAGCACTTACAACATACAAAGACTTTTTCAATAATGTTATTAAGCAGTGGTTACTTCTTGCGAATTCATAGCATTATAGACACATAGCTATGATAGTAATTTTTGTCATTTATTCTTTTTATGTGCTTAGAAACGCAATAACTATTTTAGACGCACCATTTTTCTGGTATGTCTAAACTCTCCTGCTTGGATGGTTTATTAATATAACCCTATAGAAACGAGCTCATTTCTTTCATTGGTGACAAAACATTAAACTGAGTTAAATCTTGAGGGTTAAGAGCCATTTACAAGCGTTTGAACTATACTTCCCATCATAACGTAGACTGTTAATTACCAAATAATGTCTGTGAGTAATAACAAAGACTAGTGAAAGTAGATCAACTTTTTTGTTTCCGTTATTTCATTTTTCCATATTAGTGAATAAAAATAAATGCCAGAGGACACTCTTTCCCCCATGGTGTTTTTACCATTCCATTTAAAAACATGATATCCCGGAAATAATTCATCATCTAATAATGTAATTATATTTTCACCGCTCAAAGACCAAACTATCAGTTTTACATCGCGCTTGAATGAAGAGGTTATCATAATCCTTGTGTCTTTTTTGAAAGGGTTAGGATAATTTTGAGATAACTGGAATATTTTTTCTGAATTGTTATTTTCAGGATTAAATACGACGATATTGGACATATCAGACTCTTTCCAAAAACGATTTGCTGACGTAGAGAAATAAAATTTCTTTTCAGATGTATCTATACTGCTCGTTTCCAATAGAATCACAAACGGATCTTTAGCAAATTGAATATCAATTACCTCGGAGGTTTCTTGATTGGCAGTCGGGCTGTCAGAAGCGTAGGTAATGATCCATTGGGACTCAACTATATCTGTTGGAAATACATCTAACTGGACAATACCATTTTCAGATGAAAGAACAATTACAGGTGGTGATTTTATTTCTGAATTAAATCCATGAGGGTTTATTTTAATTTTTGTTTTATTATCGAAAAAAGTCTCCCCTGCTGACAGGAAGTAATCTTTGTCACGCCATGTGGCATAACTAAAGAATTGATAACCATCCACCCAGTCGATTCCCCTGACTGAGTTGATAATATCAGGATGATTATTCCAGACATCATTCGACTCTAAAATATAGGACCCAGGGCCAACTGTAAAACCCCTACCAGATTCAATACCTTCCCAAATGAATGGCTGCCAACAGTTTGGACAATCGTTTGATAGCATGCCTAAAAATCCCTGAGCAGTTGTCCAGTGATAACTCATTGGCATTAAATGATCTAAATAGCCTTCGTTGTACCACAAAGCCGCATCTTGATAAACGGTTCCATACCCCTGCCACCCAGACCAATTATATTTACCTAAAACAGCAGCGCTTAACTTAACATGTGGTTTTACACTCTGAATTGAATCATGTAAAGTCCTAACAAAAGTTGTAACGCTCCATCTCCACCACTCTTCCCAAGACGCGAATCCATCTGGCACACCGGCTGAGTATGGATGTTGATAATCATAAAGATATCTATCAGACGCATTTGAGTTTAAATACTCAATTTCATTCTTATTGATTATCCCGTCTAATCGCTCTAACTCCTGATCAACAGTCAGATTGTTGCGTTGTGAATTTGTATGCTCATTCCACCTTACATAGTCTAAATGCAAACCATCGATATCATAATTACGTACAATTTCCATCGCGACATTAATCGTATACTCTCTTACATCCTCAAGTCCAGGTGATATCGACCGATTTGAACTCATCGGAATCCCATTTTGGTCTCTACATATCCATTCTGGATGTTCTGCAGCGGGACTTCCATCATAGGTACTAGATGTTTGAAAAACATTAAACCAAGCATGCAATTCAAGACCTCGTGAGTGAGCCTCTTCAATAGCAAAAGCTAGAGGATCGTAGCCAGGATATTGATAGCCAGCATAATGCCCCCAAGGCTCATATGAAGACTCATAATATGCAGTTCCACCTTGACGTACCTGAAAAATAACTGCATTCATTTTGGCATCAACATGATCATCCATAATCTTTCTCAAGCGATACAGGTTCTGGCCACTATTTTCATATCGATTAATATGATCCCAGGTAATTACCCAAGTGGAACGAAATTCAGTATTACTGGATGAACTCCACGCTAATGAATTTATAATTAAGAATAAGGACCATACTATTCTATTAAAGTAATACATGATATATAATTTTTAACTAATTTAATCAATGGATTTAAAAATATATTTTTAAAAAAACTTTAATTAACCAACGAACAAGATGATGAATAGATATTTCTTCATTTATTCTTCCTCATCATTAGCCTCTTTAGATTTAAAATTGTCACTACCAAACTCAAAATAAACTGCAAAAGAGCCTAAAGCTAAAAATATAGTAGCTGATGAAAATATCTCAGGATCTCTGTAATACTTTATAAAAGAGGTTAAAAGTAATACTGAGCCTATAGCTGATTTTTTAAATGGATTCATTATCAAATCTACAAAAGATAGCGAAATAACTTTGTTGGCAATAACATAGATGCGCGACTAGGCATAACTTGATAATTTAAATTTTTAAAAGAATAATTGATACAAAAAGATAGTAGATTATCCATCTAAATAACTTGTGATATAATAATACAATTAATATCCTGAAATATTTATTGTGTTTTTATTAACGAAAAAAATTACATCCAAAGTTTTATTACTAATTTTTAAAATAATAAAAAGTGAATTAAATGTCCGTTTACATCATTACACTAGTAGAAATATTTAAAATCATATTAAGTATATCCTTATTTTTTGTCTGGGTAGTCAGATACGAAAACATGGTTAAAGAATTTGAAGGATACACATTCCCATATTGGTTCCGTGATTTCATAGGCGTATTAATGTTGTCTTTTTCTGCAATGATTTTAAAAGATAGTAACGATTTAATCATTTTAGGTTGTTTAGGAATTATTGTCCTTATGGTCGGTGCTCTTTGGACCCATTATATGGTGAAAAACCCATTGCACAAAACAATTCCTGCATTTGCGGTTTTAGGACTATGTTTTTTTATTGTTTACTTTTCATTTAATATATAATCTAAATCAAGAATTTATTTTTCATTACTTTAGAAGTACCATCTTCCTTGTCTGCCTAAACTCGCCTGTTTGAATAGCGTAAAGATATAATCCTGCTGAAACGGGCTCATTTCTGTCATTGGTCGCATTCCATTGGCTCGTCTTATATCCTGCAGTTTGTGAGCTATTTAAAAGCGTTTTAATTAACCTTCCCCTCATATCATAGATAGTGATATTAACTAAACCATCATTTGGCAGATTATATCTTAAAGATGTGACTGGGTTAAATGGATTTGGATAGTTTTGGTGAAGAACGAATGCTTCTGGTACTATCTTACCATCAATAGATAATGAAGTATTTTCAATAACGTTTGATTGTCCCGGGTTCGGGTTTGGGAAATATTCCCATATGGCTGAACCATCTGGATTGCGCCCATAAGATAAATCATCTGTCTGAGAGCCAAAATCATAGCTAACTACTGGGCTTCCATCTGCGTCTGCTATGTAAATAGTTTCACCATTTTTTGATAGCTTTTCATTCACCTCAGGAAAACCATTATTATCTCCGGTATACCAGAGAACGAGAAAATCACCCGGTGCTATACTTGTATCTGGAGCAATCGTAGTTATTATTCCATCGGTATCGCTAAAACCCCAACCACTAATATTAACAGTATCAGCTCCGTTATTATAAAGCTCGACAAAGTCTTCAGCATTTCCATCAAATATCTCAGTGCCACAACAGGTCTCACTGCCAGCTAAAAATTCATTAATTAAAACATATGAACTGTCTAATTGCCCAAAGGCAACTCCAAC
>CAJQGZ010000080.1 GCA_905478065.1 uncultured bacterium
GGGTTTCATGCTAATCAAAAAAGGAGTATTTGAAAAAGTAAAATACCCTTGGTTTTGTCAACTTAAAAAACAAATCGGAGATCTAGAAGATTACTGCTCTGAAGATGTTGCTTTTTGTCACCTAGCTCAAGAAGCTGGTTTCAAAATTTACATTGATCCAGAGATTATAGTCGGTCATGAAAAAATGAGAATACTCACATAATAAATTTTATTTTACAAAACCTTCTATTATTATTTCTGTATAGTAATTTTTATTGCTCCAAAAGCTATTTGTTATATCTAGCGCGTCTATAGAATATAATTTGAAAATAATATCGTTATCATTTTTAATTTTTTCTAAAGTCTTGCAAGCTTCATGTCTACCAAAAGCTAAATCATCTGTAAAATGTATTTCCCCAGAAAACTTTTTTACGTTTTCTTTAAATAAATCATAGTCGTCCCTTAAGAAAAGCTTCTCATACCCCTCTATGTCAAATTTCAAGAAATCAATTTTTTTATTTATTAGTTTAAACAAAGATGAAAAAGTTATAGAATTAACATCTTTTGCAAGAGTATCGTGGAAAATTGACTTGAATTTTTCAATGCACAAACGATTTTCTAAAAACAAATTCAAAACTACAGGATTGTCATTTTTTCCTAACTTTTCATAAAAATTTTTCACACAATCAATACTAGCTTCCACTCCTACGTAATCTATATCCAAGTATTTATTTGTAAAATAAAAAATCCCATTAGAGCATCCTAAATCTAAAACTGTATCACCTTTTTCTACTTTTACAAAATTTTGATAACAACTGTAAGTATTTATTTCATTTTCAAGAGTTTCATAGCTAGACAAAAGCCTACCATCCTCACTAAAAATAGGCGTTTCTTTTGTGGGTCTTTCAGCTTCTATAAGCATATCAATTTTTTTTTCAACCATCTTAGGAGTTATATTTTTTGAACATTCAAAATTTTTATTTCGAGGACACCAAAGCCAATCATTTCTATCAAACTTACAGTTTTCATCATTCCAACAAGAATTACAAACATTTTCATTAAAAACTCTATAAGGCGTGAAAAACTCCGAAGAAGGATTACTAAACCCAGAGATCATAACCACTGGTTTATTCAAAGCCCAAGCTAACCAAGATAGACCAGAGCTAAGACCTATAAAGAAGTCACAATTAATTATATCAGTAATTCTTTCTTGGATATCGACATCGCCTGTTTTATCAATACACCCTTCCGGAATATCATTCATATGATTTTCTATTCCGAAGCTAGAGTATTTATCAATACATAAAATTTCATAGTCAAGAGCTTTTAAATACTGTATTATTTTTTCCCATCCTTCTTTTGTCCAATATTTAGCTTGACAAGTACTTTGTGTACCTATGCAAACATATTTTTTACAATTAGATCTTGTCTTATTTAGAATATGTATTTTAGGTTTAAGCTCTTTAAAAGATTTAAAACCTAATATTTTTGAGGCGAACCCCTGTAGTCCATTTTCCTTAAAGCTTTTTTCTAAATCGTTGTGATTATAAATTAATTCAATTTTTTCACTACAATACTTTATCTCAACACACGTATCAATATTGTCAGTGAAAATAATATCATCATATTCTTTTTCAAAAAGGTTTTTCCATTTCGAATACAAAACAACATTAACATCATTTACTTTTCTGAATTCTTCCACATAGGGCATCCAAGCAATGTTATCACCTAAACTAGGTGAATCAAAATTTACGAAAACAAATTTTTTTCTTTGATTTGTTCGGTTTGGATTTTTAATAGAATCTAAAATATTTAAAGCTGTTGATGCTGCTACGTCCCAACTATACCTAGATTTAAAAACAGGAGAGTGTTTCAGAGCTTTGGTTTTTTCTTTTTCAAAATTTTCATAAATATACCTCATTTTTTTCTGGAGCTCTGTAAAATCTGGCTCGTAATAATAACCTAAATTTTCAAAAGGTATTTTTTTATTACTCGAGACAGGTATTCCTATATCAAAAGCAAAATCAATAGGAGCAGTATTATGGGCGTAAATAGTAGGAGTTCCGCAAGCAATAGCATCAGAAATAGTAAGTCCCCATCCCTCAGAACGAGAACAGGAAAGGTGGCAGTGAGCATACTGCATTAACTTGATATAAACTTCCCTATCAGGAAAATGAATAATTTTTACTTTGTTAGAAACAAAATTTTCTTTAATAAGTTTTTGTTCAGTAGATAAACCCTCTTTACAAAAAGGATTGTCTACAGAACATACGAGCTCAACATTATCTTCATTTACAAATTCTTTTAAAAAAGAACTTATTATTTCTGTCGTAGATTTTCTATATTCCCATCTACCAGTTAAAAAGAAACGAAATTTATGAGAAGACTGGAGATATTTTTTATTATTTATTGGTAAAAGGTTTTTATCAACCCCCTCAGGGACAATAAATATTTTATTTTCATCCCACCCCTGCCTAACCATACATTCTTTTTGCCATGAAGACGGGCAGAAAAAATAATCAAAATTTTTAATCAAATGATTAAAAAAGTCCTTGTCCAGCAACGTAGACTCCCAAACCAAATAGGCTATTTTAATTTTACCCTTATATTTTGACTGGTCGAAATAATAATGGTGATTATTTTCCATTAAAACTATATCTACATCAGGCTCAAAATACTCTATCTCATTTTTCCACAGAGCAGGGTAATCCTTTCTCTCTCCGTCGTTATCAGTTAAAGTCTGCTCTATAACAAGAGATTTTTGATGCTCTGTTAAATAATCTTCCCAATTATCATCATAAGTAAAATTTCTTACTCTTACATTGCGATATTTACTTAAAGCTGTTGTAAATGATCTCGCATGATAAGCGTAACCTGTATGGCCCAAAAAACAAGTATGAACTTTAATGTTAATCACTAATTATATTTTAAGCAATTTTTTTATTTTATCTATTTCTAATTGTTGTAATTGTGTTTTTTTATTTAACTCTTTAACGGCTTCTACGAGCAAAGCAGAAACTGAGCCATAATCAACATACAAATATGGATCATTTTCCCTAGACTGTTCCTGCCCCCCCCCGG
The DNA here is from genome assembly GCA_905478065.1 of uncultured bacterium. Taxonomy (GTDB): domain Bacteria; phylum Fidelibacterota; class Marinisomatia; order Marinisomatales; family UBA1611; genus TMED80. Next base: position 3,061 of record CAJQGZ010000080.1, read on the forward strand.
GAACATAAACACTTTCCGGTAAAGCTTCTAACAATTCCTGAGCTACGAAACCAATCTTTTTACCTTTTTTCTCAAGGGACCAATCTGGATTTAATTCTTTTTCTCCTTCGTCGCTCCATGCATAAGATATACCAGAAATAGAATCTATAGTAGAAAGTGGATTTTCAATTTTACTTATGTTAGTTTTGAATCTCCTGTCCGACCCACCAGTCCCCGAAGTTCCTGAACTACCAGCAGGTCCAGTAGGACCATCAGGTCCAGTAGGACCAGTAGGTCCAGTCGGACCGGTTGGTCCAGTCGGACCGGTTCCTCCAGTATTCCCCGAACTCCCTGAACTACCAGAAGATCCAGAAGCGCCGGAACTTCCCGAACTCCCTGAACTACCAGAAGGTCCAGTCGGACCGGTTCCTCCAGTCGGACCGGTTGGTCCAGTCGGACCGGTTCCTCCAGTATTCCCCGAACTTCCCGAACTCCCTGAACTACCAGAAGGTCCAGTCGGACCGGTTCCTCCAGTATTCCCCGAACTTCCCGAACTCCCTGAACTACCCGAAGTACCGCCACCGCCCCCTCCACTTTGATCAACCCATTGAGTATTATAATCTGTACCGTTTATTTTAGAGAGGACTTGGTTAGCTTCGCCTCCTGCCGGAACTCCTGCACCCGAAGTACCTGAACTACCCGAAGTGCCAGAAGCGCCGGAACTTCCCGAAGTGCCAGAAGCGCCTGAACTTCCCGAAGTACCAGAAGCGCCTGAACTACCTGAAGTACCTGAACTTCCCGAAGTACCAGAAGCGCCTGAACTACCTGAAGTACCTGAACTTCCCGAAGTACCTGAAGTTAAATTAATCCAATTCGTACCGCTACCAGTCGAAGATAAAATTTGGCCGTTACTACCGACATCACCACTACTATCGTAAAAACCATCAACAACTCTTAAACCTCCATTTATATGAAGTTTTTGGCTGGCTCCCGCAGGAGTTGTCGATATACCTATATTACCATCTGAATTTTGAACAATTATGGAGTCTTCTATTCCGCTAGCAGAACTCCACTGAGCAATCGTGCCATCTGTTCCCGTTCCTGTTACTGTACCAGTGGTAGTTGAGTAATTCGCATCGTTAGTCCACTGAGAAATATTACCAGTCTTATTAGTTAACGTCGAAGTACTGCTTGCCGTTATGTAATTTAAACCAATAACAAAATCGTAAATCTGATCTCCTGTAGCTAAGGCTGCGCCACCATTTGCAACAGCTCCAGTAACGATAGTAAGAGCAGGAGCTGGACTTGACTGATTAATCGTTAACTGATTAGTTGTCGCACTAGTAACTCCTGTTACTGTACCAGTGGTAGTTGAGTAATTCGCATCGTTAGTCCACTG